>DASTWH010000216.1:0-9923 GCA_035758735.1 Gaiellaceae bacterium | reverse complement strand
GACGACACCTGGACGCGTCTCCAGGAACTCGAACGGGTCGAACCGACCGTCCGTGTGCTGCGGCACGCCCATCCGCAAGGCGTCTCGGCGGCGCGGAACTCGGGCATCGAGGCCGCGCGGGGCGAGTGGGTGGCGTTTCTGGACGACGACGACGTTTGGTCTCCGCGCAAGCTCCGAGCACAGCTGGACGCCGCGGACTCGCACGGCGCGAAGTTCGCCTTCGCAGGTGCCGTAGCGGTCGACGAGCGTGGTCGCGTCCTCTACACGTACTACATGCCGAAGCCGTCCGACCTGTCGGATCAGCTTCTTCGATCCGCGGTCGTGCCCGCGGGTGCGTCGAACGTCCTCGCCTCCACGAGCGTCGTTCGCGAGCTGGGAGGGTTCGACGAAGCACTCTTCCATCTCGAGGACTGGGACCTGTGGCTACGGCTCGCGGCACTGGGCGAGCCGGCTGTCGTCGACGAGATCCTCGTCGGGGTGCTGTTCCACTCACGCAACAAGCACGCGGTCCACGACCAATCCGACGAGCTCATGCGGCTCATCGAGAAGCACGCCTCACTCGAGCCGCCGCGTCGTCTCACGGTCGACCGGCTCGGACACTCTCGTTGGGTGGCCAGCCAGCACAGTCGCGCCGGTATGCACGGACGTGCCGCCTGGCTGTACCTCCGTGGGGCATACGAGCACCGCAGCGCGGGCAACGTCGTGCGCTCGATAGATGCGTTGATCGGGAAGCGTCTGAGCACGCTTCTCGGCAAGTCGACGAGTGCAACCACGCAGATCGCTGACGCGCCGGTTGCGCCGCAGTGGCTCGGCCACTACGCGTGGCTCGGAGGAGCCCGGTGAACGCGAACGAGCTCGTCTCGATCGTCATCCCCACCCGGGATCGCTGGCAGCTGTTGTCGCGCCGAGCACTGCCGTCCGCGCTCGCCCAGGAGGGTGTCGACTTTGAGGCCGTCGTCGTGGACGATGGATCCACCGACGGGACCGCGACGCGGCTTCGAGCGTTGGACGACGCCCGAATACGTGTGGTCGAGAACAGCCGTCCAGGACGTGTTGCGCGCGCCCGAAACGCCGGTATCCAGGCAGCACGCGGCGCGTGGTGCGCATTCCTGGACGACGACGACGCATGGCGGCCGGACAAGCTTCGGATCCAGCTCGAGGCGCTGCACGCATCCGGTGCCGACTTCGCCTACGGAGGGGTGGTCGGCGTCGACGAGCACGGCGTCCCGCTGTACGTGACACCCGCTCCGCCGGCGGCGGACCTCCGACGTGAGATACGTGCGCAGTGTGTGATCCCGGCTGGTCCCTCCAACGTCGTCGCACGGACCTCCGTGCTCGTCGACCTCGGCGGCTTCGATGACAGATTCGTGAACCTCGAGGACTGGGATCTGTGGATTCGCCTGGCAGACGTCGCTCGGGGGGTCGCCGTGCCCGAGACTCTCGTCGCATATCTCGAGCACGGCGAAGGCAAGTCGTTGACGCGTCCGAGCGAGGCGTTCGCCGAGCTGGACGAGCTCGAGCGGAAGCACGATGCCCTCGGCGTGGGCGGGAGGCTCCGTGTCGACCGACCCGCGTTCGCTCATTACGTCGCTTGGCTGCAGCTCCGACGGCGACGCCGGGTCGCTGCGGCGTCGGTGTACGTGCGCTCGGCCATCACGAACCGGCGCGCTCGCGATCTCGTTCCTGCGGTTGGCTTTGCGATGCGTGGTCTCGTCCCCGTGCGTCGGTCGCTGCTCGGCTCGGACTCGACCGAGATCGTGAAACCGGCGTGGCTGGATCTGTATCGATGAGCACCCCCAGTACACCCGAGGTGTCGGTCGTCATCCCCACCCGGGACCGCTGGCCCCTGCTGGTGCGAAAGGGCCTTCCCGCTGCATGCTCCCAGGAGGGCGTCGAGCTCGAGGTCATCGTCGTGGACGACAGTCGGGAGCCGCCACCCACGCGCGTGGCTCTCCTCGAGGACACGCGCGTGCGAGTCCTCCGCGGTTCGGAGCGCCGCGGGGTCGCGGCGGCTCGAAACGCCGGCATTGCGGCAGCCCGCGGCGAATGGATCGCCTTTCTCGACGACGACGATATGTGGTCGCCCGAGAAGCTGCGGCGCCAGCTCGATGCCGCACACGACACGAATGCCGACTTCGTCTATTCCGGCGTCGTCTCGGTCGACGCAGCCGGCTCCGTGATGCACGAGCATCCGGTGCCCTCGCCCGACGACCTCGACCGCGCGTTGCTCGCTCGCTGCGTGATTCCCGCAGGCGCGTCGAACGTGCTCGCGCTCGGCGTGCTCGTTCGCGAGGTCGGTGGTTTCGACATCGCCTTCCGCTACCTGGCCGACTGGGATCTCTGGATCCGGCTCGCCCAGGCGGGCAGAGCCGCAGCCGCCCCGGGCGTGCTGGTCGCCTACCTCGAGCAGCTCGACGGGATGTCACTCGAGGTCCCCAAGCGCGCATTTCGAGAGCTGAGCGCGCTCGAAGCGAAGTACCGAACGCTCCGCAAGCAGCACGACGTGAGCATCGACTCGGTTGCGTTCATGCACGACGCCGCGTGGCTCCAGCTGCGCCGCCGGCGCCACGGTGCCGCCGCCCGGATCTACCTCCGCTCCGCCATCGTCAATCGCCGGCCTCGAGACGTGGTCCCGGCGGTGCGTTTCGCCCTGCGTGCGCTCGTGCCGATGCGGCGGTCGCTCAAGGCGCCCGTCGGGGCCGAGATCACGCCGGCGCCTCGGTGGCTGGACGTCTGACCGTGGCCGTGTTGCCCGAGATCACCGTGGTCATTCCGACGCGCGACCGCTGGCCGGTCGTCTCACGCGCAGCGCTCGCCGCCGCACTGCGGCAGGAGGACATCGCTCTGGAGGTCATCGTCGTCGACGACGGCTCCGTGGCAGGTCCGCCCGACGTGCTTCCGGGCATCCAGGACGAGCGCGTGCGGGTCGTCCGTCACCCCGAGCCGCGAGGGGTCGCGGTGGCCCGCAATGCCGGTATCGCCGGATCCCGCGGCACGTGGGTCGCGTTCCTGGACGATGACGACCTCTGGGCTCCGAGCAAGCTCCGGCAACAGGTGCGCGCGGCCGAGGACGCGGGTGCGGGGTTTGCGTACGCCGCGGCAGTGTGGGTGAACGAAGCTCTCGAGCTCGTCCGTGGCCATGCGCCGCCGCCGCCGGAGAGGCTCGCTGACGACCTACTGCGCTGGAACGTCGTCTGGGGCGGCGCTTCCAACGTGATCGCCCGACGCGACCTGCTCGAGTCGCTCGGTGGATTCGACGAGGAGCTGTTCCAGCTGGCGGACTGGGATCTGTGGATCAGACTCGCATTGGCGGCCCCCGCGGCGGTGGTGCGCGACGTCCTCGTCGCACTCGTCGTGCATGGGAAGAGCATGCTGCTCGTCGATCCGCGTGACGTCTTCCTCGAGGTCGACCGGCTCGCCGAAAAGCATCGCGACGCGGCTGCGCGCGCCGGCGTGACGCTCGACCGTGCTCGCTTCGCGCGCTGGGTCGCCACCGGCCATCTTCTCGCCGGCAGGAGGCGAGCCGCGGCACGGGCGTACGTCCGGGGTACGAAAGCTCCGGGCAACGTCGTGCGCGCCGCCGGGACGTTCCTCGGTCCCGGGTTCTTCGAGACCGCCAGCTCGTTCCGTCACCTCGTCCCCGGTGCGCTGGGGGCGGGTGAGCGCGTCGCCGATCGACCGTCCTGGCTGAGTCTCTATGCGTGAGGTCGCCCGAGCAGCGCCCGCGCGATTTGGAGAGCGAACCGGTCGTCCGACCCGTGCGTGGGTTCGATGCGGCCGAGAAGCATCGGATCCGACCCTGGGACGACGGGTTCGTAGCGGCCGGTGACGCCCAGCCGGAACCCGTGTGCCGCCGCTGCCCTTGCCACGCGCTCGTCTGCTTTCCCGTGCGGGTAGGCGATCGTGTCGATAGTCCGGCCCGTTGCGTCCTCGAGCGCCCGACGGCCCTCTTCGAGTGCGTGCTGGAGAGACGAGTCGTCCAGTGCGGTGAGCACGTGGTGCCGAAACGTGTGGAATCCGATGTCGAAGCCCGACTCCGCGAGTCGGCGAACCTGCTCGGACCGCAGCCCGGGCTCCACGTCGTGAGCCCCGAGCTGCGAATCGACCTCCGCTCGTTCGGCGGGCGTCATCGCCTCGATGCGCCGGGCGACCTCGTGCAGGGTTCGTCCCTCGACAGGGAGAGCAGCCTGCTCGCTGTTCGCGACCTGCAGCCGCTGCCACCAGAAGGCGTGCGCCTCTGCGAGAGACGCCCCGCACAGGAAGAACGTGGCGCGCGCTCCGGTTCGGCGGAGTATGGGCGCGGCCACCTCGACGTGCGAGGCGAGATCGTCGTCGAATGTGACCGCGACCGGGAACGGCTCGCCCCGGCTCCTGCCCTCGACGGCGCGAGGAAGCTCTTCAAGCCCGACGAGGCGGTAGCGCGCGGCGAGGTGACGGAGGTGGCCCTCGAACCGGCTCGCCGAGTGAGGGGGTACGAGCTCCGTCGCGGGATCGCCCTGAACGTCTGCGAGACCGTGGTAGACGAGCACCAGCCCTGCGCGCCGTTTGGAGATCCGAAGCACTCCCAGGAGCGCGAGCGCGACGACGCGAGCGACCACCGCTCCGAGAGTCGTCATCCGACGGGCGCTGAGGCCGTGAGCAGCGTCCGGTCGACGCGATCGAGGACCGTCTCGTCCACGGCGGGATCGAACTTGCGCGCAAAGAGGCACGTGGAGCTCACGAGGTGCGGATAGTCCTCTCCCGTCAGGATCGCGGGCGCCGGGTGGCGGGACCACTCGGTGTGGTGAAGGCGGAAGTTCACGCAGCGGTCGGCCTCGGCGCTGTTGAGCAGGATCGTCTGGAAGAAGAGCTCGTCCGGAACGTCGACGTGGCGAAAGAACCGCACGTACGATGGGTTCGCCTCGAGGAACTCCAGGATTGTCCGTGCGGCACGGTTGGAAACGATCCAATAGGCGCTTCCGCCCCACGGAACGAGGCTGTTGGGTAGCTGGCGGCGGAGCGGAAGCGAGAGATGAAGACCCCTGTAGCGAACGTGCCAGTTTCGGATCCTGTCCAGTCCTCCGTTCGTCCAGTTCTCGGTCGGCAGCGCGAAGTGGAGGAAGAACGAGCGGCCGTCGGCTCGGTCGAGGAAGTCCCGTATGAAGGCGTTCGACTTGATCGGGTAGTCCTGGCCGGACAGGAGCACCACGTAGTCCGGCCGTGGCTCATGCTCCATGACCGCGCGGAGACCCTTCAGGCTCGCTTCGACGTGACCGAAACCTCCCCAGTGGCACGCATGTCGGGGCAGGAACCGAACGTCCAGGCCGTCGAGGGCCGCGCGCATCTCCGCGTACACGTCCCGGCTCGTCTTCTTGTCCACGTGCACCGTGAAGGTCGTGTCGGCGCCGGTGTGCAGGCGGCGTACGAGGCGTCCCAGCTGGGCGGGGCTCCTATAGGCAGAGATGACGTACGCAATCCTCACGAGGCTCATCTTCGCCGATGACACATCGAGCAGGGCCACCGGAGACGACGCCACTCACGAGCCTCGTGATGCCGGCGTGGAACCCCAATCCCGACTGGTTCCGTCAGGCGATCTCGAGCGCGCTCGCCCAACGCGGCTGCGACATCGAGCTGATCGTGGTCGACGACGGGTCCGATGTTCCCGTGGAGGCCCATCTCGCCGAGGTGAGCGACGAGCGCTTGCGCCTGTTGCGCGTGTCCCACGGCAGGGTCTCGCGTGCGCGCAATGCTGCCCTCGTCGAAGCGAGAGGCGACTTCGTTCGCTTCATCGATTGCGACGACGTCATCCTTCCCGACAGCACCGCCCATCTCCTGTCGCTCGCCCGTGACGACGGTGCGATCGCGTATGGCGCGACCCTCGTCTGCGATGAACATCTGAGACCGCTGTCCGTGATCGGGTCGAATATCCAGGGCGATGCCTCGGCGGCGTGTCTCCTCAACCGATTCTCGACGACGATCCACTCCCTGCTCTTTCCACGTGCTCTCCTCGACGCGATCGGTCCGTGGGAACCCTCGATCGTCGTCTCGCAGGACTGGGATTACGCTCTCCGCGCCTTCGAGCGCGCAGCGGTGCGAGGCGACCGTGAGATCGTGACCCACTACCGCATGCATTCGGGCATGAACAGCCGGAACATCGAAGAGGGAATTCGGGGTTATGGCCTCGTCGTCGAGCGCTACTTCGATCGACACCCGGAACAGCGAGGCAAGCGCTTCCATCGTCGTGCGCGTGCACTCTTCCATCTGTTCGCGGCGGTCCAGCTGGCGACCGCGCTCCACCGCCGCCGAGCGGCGCTCCGCGAGCTCGTGCAGGCGATCGTGCTCGATCCGGTCGCAACGCTCACGGCGCTTCCGCGCCAGGGCGCGATGCCGCTCATGCCGTCGGCCCGGCGGCTCCGATCGGCCTTCCCGCGGAGATGGCGACGCGCGCGCTGACGGTGTCGACGTCGCGCAACGCCCTCGCCGCGCGACGGGTCGACACAACCGACGTGGTGGCCGTCGGTCTCGCGGCTCTCCTGCTGCTTGCCGCGGTGATTCCGACTGTGGGTCGCCGGCCCTTCTGGTTCGACGAGCTCGTGAGCCTCGAGGTCGCGTCGTCCAGCTGGTCCGCATTCGCCGAGTACCTCGCTCACGTCGAGGTGAACATGGCGCTCTACCACGCCGTGTTGCGGGGCTGGCTCTCGGTCGCGCACGGCGAGGTGGCAGTTCGCGTGCTGTCCGTGTTCTTCGCGCTCGCCACTCTGCCGCTCTTCTACGCGTTCGCACGGCGGCTCTACGACCGACGGACAGCCGTCACTGCCGTGCTCCTGCTGAGCGTGAACGTGTCCTTCGTCGGGTACAGTCGGGACGCTCGCAGCTACGCACTCACGCTGCTGCTCGTCACGGCTTCGTCGTACGCCCTCGTGCGGGCCGTGGAGTCGGAACGCGATCGTGACTGGGCGATCTACGGCATCGCGGCGGGGCTCATGGTCTGGTCGCATCTCTTCGCCGCGCTGGTCCTCGTTGCGCAGGTTGCGTGGGTCGTCTTGGAGCGACGCGGAGTGCACGCGATACGCGGCCCGGCGATCGCCGCGTGCGTCCTCGGTGCGGTGCTCCTTCCACTCGCAGCCATCGTGGTGCTGAGCGGCCAAGAGCCCCAGCTCGAATGGCTGCCACGGCCAGGTCCACAGAAGCTTCCGGGGCTGCTCCTGTGGTTCGTCGAGAGCCGCCTGACGGTCGTCGCGTACTGCGTCGGTGTCGTGGTTGCGTTGCTCTCTGCGGCGCGAGCGTGGAGGCTGAAACGCGAGAACTGGCCGAGACGCGAGAGCCTGCTCCTGCTGTGGCTGCTGGTGCCACCCGTCGTTGCGTTCCTGGCCTCGTATGCGACCCCCGTCTATCTGTATCGCTACTTCCTCGCCTCACTGCCCGCGCTCGTCCTTCTCGCGGCAGCGGGCTTCGCGCAGCTGCGACCACGATGGTTGGGGATCGCCGTGACGGTCGTCGCTCTGGGGCTGTCGGTTCGAACGGTCGAGGGGTGTCAACCAGATTGCAAGATCCGGTACGACGACTGGGAGGCGGCGGGTACCTACCTCGCTGCCAACGTTCGGCCCGGCGATGCGCTCATCGTCTATCCGAAACAGGTACGGACGGGTGTGCATGCCTACCTGCACGACGAGCGTCGTCCACGGCTTCTCTACCCCGAGAGCTGGGAGCTCGTGGGCGGCGCCAAGCGCGGCCACGACGACCTCGCCTCCGCCCTGGAGGACGTCGGCCGGTACGAGCGTGTGTGGCTCGTGACGTGGTGGCTGCCGGCGGACGAGGCGACCTCGGGGCTCGCCACCCGCGCCAGCCATGTGTCCGGGGAGGAATTCCCCGGCAACGTTCACGTCGACCTGTATGCGCCGAAACGCGGGTAGGAGTCGGGAGTCGTGGCCGGCCGTCCGCTTCGCGTCGCATTCGCACACGACTGGCTCGTCCGCTATGCGGGCTCCGAGCGAGTCCTCGAGCAGATGGTCGCAACCTTCCCTGGGAGCCGTGTCCTCACGACGATACGCAAGGATTCCGCGCTTCCGCCGCCGATTCGCGGCTCGGAGACGTCCTTTCTCGACCGCCTTCCCGGCTCCGACGACCATCACGAGTGGTTTCTCCCGCTCATGCCGCTCGCCTGGCGACTACGAACCGAGGTCGACGATGTCGACGCCGTCGTTGCGAGCAGCCACGCCTGTGCGAACGCGGTCCGGGTCGCGTCTCACGTGCCGCTGATCTCCTACTGCCATACGCCGATGCGCTACGCGTGGGACTTCGAGTCCGAGGCCGAGAGGTTTCCGGCCGTCGTTCGTTCGGCCGCGCGCCGCAGCATGCCGCTGTTTCGAAGGTGGGATCGCCGGACGGCGGCCCGGGTCACGCGGTTCATCGCGAACTCCCGGCCGGTCGCCGGGCGAATCGAACGGTTCTACGGTCGAGAGGCGACCGTCATCCACCCTCCCGTGCGGACCGCGTACTTCACGCCGGGCGACGTCCGAGGCGACCGCTTCCTGTACGTCGGCCGCCTGACGGGCTACAAGCGACCGGAACTCGTCGTGGAGGCTTTCCAGGACCTGCCCTTCGAGCTCGACGTGGTCGGCGAGGGACCGCTCCTTCGTGCGCTCGCGGCCACCGCGTCGGCAAACGTGCGCTTCCACGGCAGCGTGGACGACGATGTGCTTCGACGGCTCTACCGGCAGTCGGCTGCGCTCGTGTATCCCGTGGACGAGGACTTCGGGATCGCCATGGCGGAGGCGCAGTCGTGTGGCACCCCCGTCATCGGCCTCGCCGCAGGCGGCGCCCTCGACATCGTGGAACCGGACGTGACGGGCTGGCTGGTGGCCCGTCAGGACGTCGCGGATGTTCGAGCGGCGGTGCGACGTGCCGCGGATGCGTCGCTGCCGACGGAGCCGATCCGAGAGCATGCGTTGCGCTTCTCGGAGACGCGGTTCAGGCGCGAGATTCGCGAGACCGTGCAGGAGGTCGTGAACGACGCGAGGCGCGGGACGTTCGACTAGCGCCGGCTACTGAACGTCGAGCTTTCCGTGAGCGAGCAGCGGCCCGTAGCGTGTGGTCGCACCCTCGCGGAAGCCTGCATACACGAACCACGCGTACGAGCCAGGGCGCACCCTGTGTCTGCCGTCACTCGTGACGAGCTCCATCCGGTTGGCGATTGGCCAGAAGTCGAGGCGCCGATCTCCTTCGTAGAGGATCACGTTGTAGACGTCCGCGCCCGCTGCTTCACGCCAGCGGATGACGGGCAGGCCCGGCTCCTTCGCCACGGTGCTTCCAGGCGTCTGTCTCGGGCTCATCCGATTCTCGGCGACACCTCCGGGGAGCGCGCACAGGACGACGAGTGCGCAACCGGCGACAACTGCGCGGCTCCCGCGCCCCCGCCGCGTGAGACCCCGGGGAGCAGCCGCGGGCTGCCGGCCAGCCTGCGCGACGCTGACGCGAGGCAGCGCGAGCAGCGAAGGTGTCTCCATGCGCTCTCGCGCAACGGACGCCAGCTGCTCGTCGACGAGCGCGAGCTCCGGGCTCAACATGGGCAAGCGGTTGATGAGCGAATGTTCGCTCCGCGCGCGCGGATTCCCGTTCGCTCGACCAGGTGCGCTCGACCGGTGTCAGCCTCGCTGCGCCAGGATCGCGATTTCGTGATCACTCAAGCACGCCGCCAATCGACGGGGTGAAACGGACTGTGGAGTGCTCGCTCGATACGAGAGGACGCGAATCGAATCAGCGTCCACGTCTCGCTCGAGGTCGAACGCGCCGAGGATGCGCCGGGCTCCGATGTTGCATGTGGAGCTTCCGTCGAAATTCACGAACACCACCTCGCGCACCTCGACAGCCGGCGGTGTTTCGTCGTCCTCGGGCCGTCGTCGGAGGCGCTCCGGAAAGCGTTGCGGAGTCGTCGCGAGCCCGTC
>DASTWH010000209.1:0-7086 GCA_035758735.1 Gaiellaceae bacterium | reverse complement strand
AGGCGGCTCGCCAGCGCCCCGGCGCGATGGCCGCGATCCTCGGTCTCGCGGACGAGGAGGTCGAGAAGCTCTGCCGCCGCATCGTCGGCGTGTGGCCCGCGAACTACAACTGCCCGGGCCAGATCGTGGTCTCGGGCGAGCACGAGGCGGTCGAGGAGTGCTGCGCCGAGGCCGCGAGCCTCGGCGCCCGACGAGCCGTGATGCTCAAGGTCTCGGGTGCGTTCCACAGCCCGCTCGTCGCAAGGGCGGCAGACCGACTCCGGCCCGCACTCGAGCGCGTGAAGTTCAGCGAGCCCCTCTCACCGTTCATGTCCACGGTCACGGCGAAGATCGAGCCGGCACAGAAGGTCGCCTCGCTTCTCGTCGACCAGCTCACGGGCCCCGTGCGCTTCACACAGGCGGCGACCGAGCTCATCCGCTCCGGTGCGACGATCTTCGTCGAGGTCGGCCCCGGGAACGTCCTCTCCGGCCTCGTGAGGCGGATCGACCGAGGCGTGAAGACCATGTCCGTCAACTCGCTCGAGAGCTTGGAACGCGCGCAGGAAGCTCTCGCGCGGTGAGCCAGGAGTTCTGCTCACTCGAGGGCCGGACGGCGCTCGTGACGGGTGCGTCCAAGGGCATCGGCAGGGCGATCGCGGCGGAGCTCGCCGCCGCGGGCGCCAACGTCGTCCTCTCGTACCGCACGGGTGCCGACGAGGCCGAGACGTTGGCTGCCGAGATCGGCGGCAAGGCCGTGCAGGCGGACGTGTCCGATTCGGAGTCGGCGAGCGCGCTGGTCGAGGAGGCAGGCGACGTCGACATCCTCGTGAACAACGCGGGTGTGACCCGGGACGGGCTGCTCGTGCGCATGTCGGACGAGGACTGGAACACCGTGATCGACACGAACCTCGCCTCGTGCTTCTTCACCTGCCGCGCCGCAGCGCGCGGGATGATGAAGAAGCGGTCTGGAACGGTCGTGAACATCTCGTCCATCGTCGGGATCCACGGGAACTGGGGGCAGACGAACTACGCGGCGTCGAAAGCCGGGATCATCGGCTTCACGAAGTCGCTGGCGCGCGAGCTCGGGAGCCGGAACGTCCGTGCGAACGTCGTCGTTCCCGGGTACGTGAAGACGCGGCTGACAGACGTCCTTCCGGAGGAGGCGACGAACGCGATGCTGACGAACACGCCGCTCGGTCGCCTCGGTGATCCCGAGGACGTTGCGGGCGCCGTGCGTTTTCTCTGCTCCGACGAGTCGTCGTTCATCACGGGAGCCGTACTGCTCGTCGACGGCGGACTGGGGATGTAGCGGTGGACGTCTCCGCCAACGGTCGCCGGCGCGTCGTCATCACCGGCGTGGGCATGGTCACACCGCTCGGCAACGACCCCGACTCGACGTGGCAGAGCCTCGTCGCGGGTGAGTCCGGTGCTGGGCCGATCACCCACTTCGACACGACCGGCTACGACATCCACTTCGCGTGCGAGCTGAAGGATTTCGAGCCGACGACCTGGATCGACCGCAAGCAGGCGAGGCGCATGGACAAGTTCTCGCAGCTGGCGCTCTCGGCGGCGCGCATGGCCGAGGCGGACAGCGGCATCTCGATCGCCGCGGCTCCGGACCGCGTCGGCGCCGCGGTCGCGACGGGGATCGGCGGCCTGTACGCGTTCGAGAACTGCTTCCAGGGGCTCCTCGAGCGAGGGCCGGACCGGACGAGCCCCTTCGCCATCGTCCAGATCATCCCCAACATGGCCGCTGCCTGGGTCTCGATGGAGCTCGGGGCGCAGGGACCCCTCGCCGCCGAGTGCACGGCGTGCGCGGCGTCGAACATGGCGATCGGCGACGGTCTCGACGCCATCCGCCTGGGCCGCGCGGACGTGATGTTCTGCGGCGGGACCGAGGCGCCGATCACGCGCGTGGGCATCGCCGGTTTCACGGCGATGAGAGCGCTGTCGAGGCGGAACGACGATCCGAAGGCGGCGTCGCGGCCCTTCGACTCCGGTCGGGACGGGTTCGTCATGGGCGAGGCAGCGGGGATGCTCGTGCTCGAGGAGCTCGAGCATGCGCGCACGCGCGGCGCGAAGATCTATGCGGAGGTGCTCGGGTACGGCGTCTCGTCGGACGCGAGCCACGTGTCCGATCCGGACCCGACCGGCGCGAACCCTGCCCGCGCGATGCGCATGGCGTTCGCCGACGCCGGGATCGACCCCGACGACGTGGGCTACGTGAATGCCCACGGAACGTCGACGCCCTCCGGGGATTCGGCCGAGACCCGCGTGCTCAAGCTGGCGCTCGGCGAGGAGAAGGCACACAGGACACCCGTCTCCTCGACGAAGGGCGCCACGGGCCACTGCCTCGGCGCCGCGGGCGCCATAGAGGCGATCTTCTGCTCTTTCGCCGTGAAGGACGGCGTGCTGCCGCCGACCATCAATTACGAGGACCCAGACCCCGAGTGCGACCTCGACTACATCCCGAACGAGGCGCGGCGGCAGGAGATCGAGATCGCGGTGAACAACTCGTTCGGCTTCGGCGGCCACAACGCGTGCGTCGTGTTCCGCCGCTGGGACGAAGCGGCGTAGCCCTACAGGCGGAGCTCGAGGAGGACGGTGTCGCGCCAGACGCCGTCGAGCTGCGCGATGCGCTCGAAGCGACCGACGAGTCGGAATCCCAGGCGCTCGTGGAGCGCGACGCTCGCGGCGTTCTCGGGGAACATGCCCGCCTGGATCGTCCAGATCCCGCCGGCGGCGGCGCTGGCCACCACGGCCTCCATCAGCGCACGACCGACCCCGCGGCGGCGTGCGCTTTCCGCGATGTAGACGGAGCTCTCGACGACCCCGGCGTAACACGCTCGTGACGACGTCGGAGCGAGGGTGACCCAGCCGACGACTCGACCGTCCTCGACGGCGACGAATCGGTGCTCGGCGAGGTGGCTCGCATCGAACGACTCGTAGTCGGGAGGCCCGGTCTCGAACGTCGCGGAGCGGGTCGCGATGCCCTCGACGAAGATCGCCTCGACGGCCGGCCAGTCGTCCGCGCGCATCGGCCTGATCTCGGTCATGACATGGAGACTAGGCTTGCGGCGTGGACCGGTGGGCGACCTTCGACTGCTACGGCACGCTCGTCGACTGGAACCGCGGAATCCGGGAGCAGCTCGAGCGCCTCTTCGGCGTCGAGCGTGCCGACGAGCTGCTCGTTCGGTACCACGAGCTCGAGCCGGAGATCCAGACCTCGAACCCGGGAATGTCGTATCGCGAGGTGCTCACGATCGCGCTCGAGAGGCTCGCGTCAGAGGAGGGTCTGATGCTCCCGGAAGGCGAGACGAGCGCGCTTGCCCGCTCGCTGCCTTCGTGGCCGGTGTTCGAGGACGTGGGTCCCGGCCTCGAGGAGGCGCGAAGCCGCGGCTGGGGCCTCGGGATCCTCTCCAACACCGACCGCGATCTGATCGAGGCGTCGATGGTCGAGATCGGCATCGCCTTCCATCCGGTAGTCGTCGCCTCGGAGATCGGGTCGTACAAGCCCGGCAAGCGCCACTGGGAGGTGCTCCGCGAGCAACTCGGCGGCGACGTCCGTCACGTCCACGTGGCCCAGAGCCTCTTCCACGACATCGAGCCCGCGAGCGAGCTCGGGATCCCGACGATCTGGATCAATCGGCTCGACGAGCCGGCAGACCCACGGCCGACACTGACCCTGACCGGCGTTGCGACGCTTGCCGACGCGCTGGACGCGCTGGTCCCGCCCGCGTGAGCGCGGCTGCATGAGCTCGCTTCGTGCGCGGTGCCCGAACTGCCGGACGTTCACCGCGGTCGCCGTCGGCGAGGGCTACGAGTGCCACAGCTGCGGATCCACGTTCGCGGCCGGGCTCGTCCGCGTCCCGGCCGCATGGGGCTCCGGAGGGGAAGGGATGGCCGAGGGCGCGCGCATGGAGCTCCCCTACCCAGAGGTCGCGATCGTGGAGCGCCCGACCCTGGACGAGCAGACCGAAGCCATCGCGGATGCCCTCGCGCCGCGGCCCGTCGCTCTCGGCGGATGTTGCTGCACGCATATCGGGGCGGCGACGGGCGTCGCCCGGCGCGTCGAGCGGCTCGCGGTGGTGTGGATCGACGCACACGGCGATCTGAACACCCCCGAGTCCTCGCCTTCGGGGAACCTCTGGGGAATGCCCTTCCGGACGCTCCTCGACGAGGGCGTCGTCGCGCCCGAGGACGCGGCACTGCTGGGAGCCCGGAATCTCGATCCGCCCGAGGTCGAGTACATGGCCTCGGTCGGGCTCGACGACTCGCTCGACCGTGCGCTCGCGGGCGTCTCCGCGACCTATGTCGCACTGGACCTCGACGTGCTCGATCCGAGTGAGGTCGACGTGCTGATCCCCGAGCCGGACGGGCCCTCGGCGGACGAGCTCGAGGCGCTGCTCCGTGACCTCGCCGAGCGGACGACGATCTCGGGCATCGGAGTGACCGGGCCCCTCGCGACCGATCGCAACGCCGCACTGGCCACGCGGATGCTCGCGGCGGCCGGCTTCTAGACTCCAGGGATGTCTTCCGGGCAAGGTCGCGTCGACGTTGAGGTCGAGAGCAAGCGGGCGGACGAACCGGCTCCCGGCCAGGCGCATCCCAACACGTGTCCCGGCTGCGGATCGCACTACCGCGACGACGAGCTCGAGCAGACGCTCCGGGTATGCCCGCAGTGCGGCCATCACTTTCGCGTCAGAGCCCGCGATCGCATCGACCAGCTCGCCGACGCTGGCTCGTTCAGCGAGGAGGACGTGGATCTTCGGTCGGCCGACCCGCTGGCGTTCTTCGACCTGCGCCCGTACACGGAGAGGCTCGCCGAGGCCGAGATCGAGACGGGTCTGGGCGACGCGATCGTCTGCGGCGCCGCTGCGATCGAGGAGGGCGACTGCCAGCTCGCGGTCATGGACTTCGCCTTCATGGGGGGTTCGATGGGGAGCGTCGTCGGCGAGAAGTTCGTCCGCGCGTGCGAGCGAGCCACGAGCTCGGGCATTCCGCTCGTCTCCGTGTCCGCTTCGGGAGGCGCGCGGATGCAGGAGGGCATCCTCGCGTTGATGCAGCTCCCAAAGACGATCTGCGCGATCGACGAGCTCCACGAGTCGGGCGGGGCGATGATCTCCGTGCTCACGCACCCGACGACCGGCGGGGTGCTCGCGAGCTTCGCAAGCCTTGGCGACGTCGTGCTCGCGGAGCCGGGCGCGCTCATGTCGTTCGCCGGCCCGCGCGTGGTGGCCCAGACGACCCGCGAGAAGCTGCCGGACGACTTCGGGCTGGCCGAGTCGAACTACCGCTACGGGCATCTGGACGCAATCGTGCCGCGTCGGGAGCTGCGTCCAACGGTCGGCCGACTCCTGCGCCTCTTCGCGCGCTAGATGGCGAACGAGGACGAACTGCGGCTGCGCGAGCGGCTCAGTAAGCTCGGCGCCATGAAGCTCCTGCGCGGCACGAAGCTCAGCGGCGAGCTCGCGCGCCTCCAGGACCAGCTCGACCATCTCCAGGCCGATCCCAGCGCCGAGGAGATCTGGCAGTCGGTCGAGCTCGCGCGCCACGTGGACCGCCCGTACACGCTCGACTACGTCGAGCGGATCTTCGAGGACTTCTTCGAGCTCCACGGCGATCGGGGCCGCGCCGACGACACGGCCCTCGTCACGGGACTGGGCAAGCTCGGCGACCGCACCGTCGTCCTCGTCGGACATCAGAAGGGCCGCGACCTCAAGGAGCGCACGAAGCGGAACTTCGGGATGGCGTACCCGGAGGGTTACCGCAAGGCGATGCGAGCGATGGCGCTCGCGGACAGGCACGGCTTCCCACTCGTCACGATGGTCGACACCCCTGGCGCGTACCCCGGGGTCGCCGCCGAGCAGCACGGCCAGGGCGGCGCGATCGCACGCTCGCAGGCGGCGATGGTCCGCCTGCGCGTTCCGACGGTCGCCTGCGTGATCGGGGAGGGGGGCTCCGGAGGCGCCGTTGCGATAGCGGTGGCCGATCGCGTGCTGATGCAGGAGAACGCGATCTACTCGGTCATCTCGCCGGAAGGCTGCGCAGCGATTCTCTGGCGCGACGCGGCCGAGGCGCGCAAGGCAGCAGCAGCGTTCAAGCCGGACGCCGTCCACTGCCTGGAGCTCGGCGTGATCGACGGCATCGTCGCGGAGCCCGAGGGAGGCGCTCACGCCGACCCCGACGCCGCCGCGCAGCTCCTCGAGCAGGGCATTCTCGCTGCATTCGACGAAATCGACGCCCTGGACCCCGGTGAACGACGGCGCGAGCGGCGCGCGAAGTACCGCGTCATGGGCGTCCTGGCGTCGGTCTGAGGCTTTCCACAGATTCCACAGGCTTATCCCCGGCCTCGTAATGGGGTCTGAGCAGGGAAAAAGTGCGTGTTGCAGCGTCTTGGTAAAGAACGTGTTGCGCTTCGGGCGACAATCCACAAGTGAGCCTCGACGAGTACCGCCGCAAGCGGAATCCGCGCAAGACGCCTGAGCCGTTCGGCGCGGGGACAGCGGATCGCGACCGGCTCCGGTTCGTGATCCAGCGGCACGCCGCACGGCGCCTCCACTACGACTTCCGGCTCGAGCGCGACGGCGCGCTCGCGAGCTGGGCGGTGCCGAAGGGCGTCCCGCTGCGGAAAGGCGAGCGTCATCTCGCGGTGCACGTCGAGGACCATCCGCTCGAGTACGGCGACTTCGAGGGTGACATCCCGGCCGGAGAGTACGGCGCGGGAACCGTCGAGATCTGGGATCGCGGTACGTACGACCTCCTCGAGGAGAAGCGGGACGGCGGCCTGACGGTTCGCCTGCGCGGCGAGCGGCTCGACGGCGTGTGGACCCTCGTGCCCGCGCGGCTCGACGGGGACCCGAAGAACTGGCTCCTCCTTCGCAAGGACGCCGGCGACGGCTCGGGTGGACGCTACGAGCCGATGAAGGCGGTCGCGACCGACACGCTCCCCGTCGGGGAGGGCTGGGTCTTCGAGCCGAAGTGGGACGGCTTCCGCGCGATCGTGACCGTGTCGGGCGGCGACGTGACGCTGACGAGCCGGAACGGCAACGACCTGACGGAACGGTTCCGCGACGTGGCCCGGGCAGCGACGCTCGCGATCACGAC
>DASTWH010000142.1:0-6300 GCA_035758735.1 Gaiellaceae bacterium | reverse complement strand
GACGTGCATCCAGCCGACGCCGAAACCGATCCCCGGGGGACGCAGGCGGTCGGAGAGCGTGATGAGTGCGGGCTCTCCGACGCGCGCGACGACGATCCCGTTCATCTCGATGCCGTCCACGAACTCCTCGAGGAGCGCCTCGCTCGTCGGTGACTCCGCGATCGCCTCGGCGAGGTCGCGCTCGAGCTCCTCGCTCGTCTCGATGCGGAAGACCGCGCGCTGCCCGCCGGAGTCGACCGGCTTCAGGACGGCGGGGAGACGCACCTTCGCGAGCGCCTCGCCGATGTCCGCGGCCGAGCGAAGCGAAGCGTAGGGAGGCTGCGGCAGATCGGCCGCGCCGAGCGCGTCGCGCATGGCGCGCTTGTGCGTGAGGAGGTGCGCCGTGTCCGTCCCGATTCCAGGGAGACCGAGCTCCTCCGCGACCGCCGCGACGACGGGCACGGCACGGTCGGCGGAGACCGTCAGGACGCCGTCGACGCCGATGCGACGCGCGACCTCCACCACGGCGGACGCGTCCGTGAAGTCGACGACCTCCGCGAGGTCCGCGGCCGCGAGGCCGGGGGCGTCCGCGTTGCGGTCGACCGCTGCGACGCGTAGCCCTCGCGCGCGCGCCTGCTCGATCGCGCGGCGCTGGTGGCGCCCTGCGCCGACGAAGAGGACGGTCGTCACGGCCGCCGATGGTAACCGGCTAGCGCACGCCGCCCGGCGGCACGAGCCACGGCGAGATCCGCTGCCAGCGGTCGATCTCGCAGCCGTTCGAGCGCGCAAACGTCGCCCAGATCCGTCGGCCGTTCACCGTCCCCACCACCCTCGCCCGCTGCGGTCCTCCGTAGATCTCGGTGCAGACGATGTTCCGTGGCAGCCGAGCGAAGAGCTTCGCACCGCCGGCCGCGATACGTGAACACGCCCTCGCCGGACGTGGCAGAGACCCACGCGCCGGGTTGCAGCGCAGGGTCCAGGTCACGCTCTCGGACGCCTTCGCGGAGTCCTCCCAGTACGTCACGCGAAGCATCGTCGTCGCCGTCGTGCTCGCGGATGCGGCCGTCACTGCGATCGCTGCGACAAGCACCGTGACGAGCGATGCACGCATGCACCCAGGGTACTGTCACCGGTCGTGGCGCAGGCTCGACGCCGCCGAATCACGCTGATCGTCGCATGCGTCCTCGCGGCGGCGATCCTGCTTCCCGTCGGCGCTCGGGCGACGGCGAACCGGTGGCACGACGACTCGCTCTGGGCGAACTCGCTCCGCTCGCTCGGCGGCCTCGAAATGCCGTTCGACTTCGCGATCTTCCTGCGAGCAGCCGAGGACATCCGTGCCGGCGACAGCCCGTACGTCGATCCGGATTCCGTCTCCGAGGACTCGCCTGCACCGTACGTGTACCCACCGCTCCTCGCCATCGCGCTCGTCCCAGCCACCCTGCTGCCGGACGAGGTTCGTGGCTCGTCTCCCGCGGGCGTGCTCGCGTCGCTCTTCCTCATCGCGTGCGTCGTCGGCGCCCTCCTGCTCCTCGACGTCCGCGACTGGCGCTGCTACCCGATCGCGCTCCTCTATCCGCCGACGCTCGAGAACGTCGAGTACGGCGCGGTCGGGCCGGTGCTGGCGCTGCTCGTCGCGCTCGCGTGGCGCTACCGGGACCGTGCGGTGCCCGCGGCTGCGTCGCTCGGTGCCGCGATCGCGCTGAAGGTGTTCGTGTGGCCGCTCCTCGTCTGGCTGGCTGCCACGAGGCGCTGGACGAGCGCGATCTGCGCGGTGCTCGTCGCCCTCGCTCTCGCGCTCGGGTCGTGGGCCGCCATCGGGTTCGACGGGATCGGCGACTACCCCGATCTCCTCCGGCGCCTCTCGGACGTCGAGGCGGAGAACTCCTACTCGGCGTACGCGATCCTCGTGACACTCGGGCTCCCGTCCGCCCTCGCGCAGGTGGTCGTCGCGATCGCGGCCGCCGGTCTGCTCGTGCTCGCGTGGCGTGCGGCGCGGGACGGCGCCGATGGAGACCGACGCTCGCTCACGCTCGCCCTCGCGGCCGGGTTCGTCCTCACGCCGATCCTCTGGCTGCACTACCTCGTGCTCCTCGTCGTGCCCATCGCGTTGGCACGGCCGCGACTGTCCGCGCTCTGGCTCGTTCCGCTCGCGATGACCGTCTTCGAGCTGCTCGATCTCTACAAGGGTTGGCCACGCGGAGATGGGTGGGCGCTGGCGACGGTCGCGGCGGTCATGGCGGTCGTCTTCGCGGCAGCCGCTCGCAGCCCCGGACGTAGACTCGCCGCGTGGCTCTGAGCGGAAAACGGATCGTCGTGACGGGCGGCGCGGGCTTCATCGGCACGACGCTGGCGCGACGGCTCGTCGACGACAACGAGATCGTGGCGGTGGACAACCTGCACCGCGACACGCTCGGCGGCACGGCTCTCATGGAGCATTCGCACTTCAGCTTCGTCCAGGGCGACGTCCTCGACGCGGAGTTCCTGGTTGACGTCGTGAGGGGTGCGACGCATCTCGTGCACGCGGCGGCCATCGCCGGCGTCGACACCGTCATCGAGAGCCCGGTGCGCACGATGCGGGTCAACCTCATCGGCACGTACAACGCGCTCGAGGCGGCGCTCCAGACCAAGGACACGGTGGAGCGCTTCATCGAGTTCTCGACGAGCGAGGTGTTCGGCACCTACGCGTTCAAGGTGGACGAACAGCACGTGACCACGCAGGGGTCGGTCGGCGAGGCGCGGTGGACGTACGCGGTGTCGAAGCTGGCAGGCGAGCACATGGCGCACGCGTACCACGACGAGCTCGGGCTGCCGACGGTGTCGGTGCGGCCGTTCAACGTCTACGGGCCGGGGCAGATCGGCGGCGGTGCCATTCGCGCGTTCATCGAGACAGCGCTCGCGGGACGCGACCTCGTGATCCACGGTGACGGCTCGCAGATTCGTGCGTGGTGCTACGTCGACGACATGGTGGAGGCGCTCATGCTCGCGCTCGAGCACCCGAACGCGGTCGGGGAGAGCTTCAACGTCGGCAACGCGCGCTCCGCCGTCACCATCTACGACCTCGCGCAGCGCATCAAGCGCCTGACGGGGTGCGCGGGCGAGCTCGTCTTCCAGCCACTCCACTACTCAGACGTGGAGCTGCGCATCCCGAACGTCGAGAAGGCTCGGGAGCTCCTCGGGTTCGCGGCGCAGGTCGAGCTGGACGAAGGCCTCGAGCGGACGATCGCGTGGTACCGCGAGAACGGGAGCCGGTGACGGATCCAATCCGGCTCGCCCGGCCGGACGTCGGCGAGGCGGAGCTCGCCGCGATCGCGGAGGTCGTCGGCACGGGCCAGCTCACGATGGGGCCGAAGGTCGACGAGTTCGAGGCGTCGATCGCGGATGCCGTCGGGACCGCGCACGCCGCAGTCGTCTCGTCGGGTACGGCCGCGCTCCATCTCGCATTGCTCGCCCTCGAGATCGGCCCGGGCGACGAGGTGATCGTTCCGGCGTACACCTTCCCGGCGACCGCGAACGTCGTCGAGCTGTGCGGCGCGAGGGCAGTGCTCGTCGACGTCGATCCGGACACGTTCAACCTCGACGTGGCTGCGGTCGCGGCCGCAGTGACCCGGAGCACGCGTGCGGTGATGGCGGTCCACCTGTTCGGGCGCCCGGTCGAATGGGAGGCACTGCAGACCGCCGTGCCCCAGGAGGTCGCACTGGTCGAGGACGCCGCCGGGGCGCTCGGTGCGAGCTACCGCGGCACGCCGTGCGGAGCTCTCGGCGTCGCGGCGTGCCTCTCGTTCCATCCGCGGAAGATCGTGACGACGGGCGAGGGGGGCGCGGTGACCACGGACGAGGCCGCCCTCGACGCAGCGGTGCGCCGCTTCCGGCACCACGGCTGGGCGACGCCCGGCGACATGCCGGCGCCGGGCCTGAACTATCGCCTCCCGGACCTCCTCTGTGCGATCGGGATTCCGCAGCTCGCCCGGCTCGAGGCGCTCCTCGAAGCGCGGGAGCGCGTCGCGGGCTGGTACACGGAGCGCCTCGAGCACCACGTCCTCACGCCGTCGGCCGCCGAGGGCGACCGCCACGGCTGGCAGGCGTACGTCGTGCAGCTCGACCGGCGCGACGACGCGCTCGCCGGGCTGCGCGATGCCGGAATCGAGGCCCAGATCGGGACGTGGGCGCTCCACCGGCTCGAGCCGTATCGCGCGCAGGGTGCGTTCCCGGGCGCGGACCGGGCCTTCGAGCGCTCGCTCGCCCTGCCCTTCGCGACGACGACGACCGAGGAGGAGGTCGAGCGCGTGGCGTCGGTGTTGACATCGTTGTGAGTGAGTGCTAACTTCCTACGCCTGTGAGCCAGACCGCCACCCGACAGACCGCAGAGGCGCGCCGCGAGGCCGTCCTCGAGGCGGGACGCTTCGAGTTCGCCCAGCACGGGCTCCATGGCGCGTCGACCGACGCCATCGCCCGGCGGGCCGGGATCTCGCAGCCGTACCTCTTCCGGCTCTTCGGGTCGAAGAAGGCTCTCTTCATCGCCGTCAACGAGCAGTGCTTCCAGCGGACGCTCGACCTATTCCGAACGGCTGCGTCCGGCACGTCCGGGCGCGACGCGCTCGACGCGATCGCGGCCGCATATCGAGAGCTCATCGAGAGCGACCGGACGATGCTGCAGGGGCAGCTCCAGGCCTACGCCGCGTCGGTCGTCGACGACGAGGTCCGCGAGTCCACTGCCCGCGGGTACGGCCGGCTCGTCGACTACGTCGAGACGGTCTCGGGCGCGGACAAGCACACGATCTCGAGCTTCTTCGCCAAGGGGA
This sequence comes from Gaiellaceae bacterium, assembly GCA_035758735.1. Classification (GTDB taxonomy): domain Bacteria; phylum Actinomycetota; class Thermoleophilia; order Gaiellales; family Gaiellaceae; genus GMQP-bins7. The sequence goes on along the minus strand of DASTWH010000142.1, from coordinate 1,522 downwards.
TGCTCATGAACGTGCTCGCGGCGATGGACTACTCGATCTCGGACGGGCACACGGACCCGTGGGCCGCTCGCCTGGCCGAGGGGTGCAAGGAGGACGACGCATGAGGGCCCTTCTCTTTTTTCTCAAACAGCTGAGTAATCAATCACTAGATCGCAACTAGACGTCGACAGGGAGGTCACGATGAAAGCCGGTACGCGCACCGTCTGGACGTTCGTCATCACGTCGATCGCCCTGTTCATGGTCGTGCTCGACAACCTCGTCGTGTCCACCGCGCTGCCGGTGATCCGCGTCGACCTCGGCGCGTCGATCGAGCAGCTCGAGTGGATCGTCAACGCGTACACGTTCACGTTCGCCGTCTTCCTGCTGATGGGCGCCGCGCTCGGCGACCGCTTCGGCCGGAAGCGGATGTTCATGATCGGCCTCGCCATCTTCACGGGCGCGTCCGCGATGGCGGCGCTCGCGCCCTCGACCGAATGGCTCATCGCCGCTCGTGCGCTGCAGGGTCTCGGCGGGGCGATCGTCACGCCGCTGACGCTGACGATCCTGAGCGGAGCCGTGTCGGCCGAGCGGCGCGGAGCCGCACTCGGAGCGTGGTCCGGGATCGCAGGCTTCGCGGTCGCGATGGGCCCGCTCGTCGGCGGCGCCGTCGTGGACGGCATCTCGTGGCAGTGGATCTTCTGGCTCAACGTCCCCATCGGCCTGATCCTGCTCCCGCTCGCCACGCAGCTTCGCGAGTCGTACGGCCCGGACAAGGCCCTCGACGTCCCGGGTGTCGTCCTTGGCGGACTGGGCCTGCTCGGTCTCGTCTGGGGTCTCGTGAACGGGAACTCGGACGGCTGGGCGAGCCCGGAGATCGTCGGGTCGCTCGTCGCGGGCGCCGTCCTTCTGGCCGCATTCGTCGGCTGGGAGCTGCGCGCACGCGAGCCGATGCTGCCGATGCGCTTCTTCCGGAATCGGGCGTTCTCCGCCGCGAACGGCGCGTCCCTGTTCATGTACTTCGGGATGTTCGGCTCGATCTTCCTGCTGAGCCAGTTCTTCCAGACCGCCCAGGGGTACTCGCCGCTCGAGTCCGGGCTCCGGGTGCTGCCGTGGACGGCGATGCCGATGGTGGTCGCACCGATCGCCGGTGCGGTCTCGGATCGCATCGGCGGCGGCCGGATCATGGCGGTCGGCCTCTTCCTGCAGGCCGCCGGCCTGGCCTGGATCGCGTCGGTGTCGCACGCGACGGTGGGGTATGGCTCGCTCGTCGGCCCGTTCATCGTCTCCGGCATCGGGATGGGCATGTTCTTCGCGCCCGTCGCGAACGTCGTCCTCTCGGCGGTGAAGCCCGTCGAGGAGGGCAAGGCGTCCGGCGCGAACAACGCGATCCGCGAGGTCGGAGGCGTCTTCGGCGTCGCGGTGCTCGCCTCCCTGTTCACGCGGTACGGCGGGTACGAGTCCCCCGAGACGTTCAACGACGGCCTCGTGCCCGCCCTCTGGGTCGGCGCGGCGGTGGTCGCCGGCGGCGCGCTTCTCGCGCTCT
>DASTWH010000134.1:0-5083 GCA_035758735.1 Gaiellaceae bacterium | reverse complement strand
GAGCGGATCGTCACGATCGACGGGGAGCAGCGCGACTTTTACATTCGCCAGCTCTGGGACTCCAAGGGGTCGGCCGAGATCGAAGTGATGGAGCCCGCGGGGCTACAGGCCTACGGCCGCATCTGTGGATGGACGCTCGCCAGAGCACATGCGCGCTCGGGCGACAGGATCGCGATCGCCGCGTATCTCGGCAGGGGTGAGCCCTTCGACCGCGCACTGGCCACGTTTGCCGAGGCCTACGCAGATCAGAACGAGAACGACTTTCGTGCGCTCCAGGAGGCCGTGGCGGCCGGTCGCGTCGCCGCCGACATGGCCACCTGACGGCGCACGCGACCCAGCGCGAACCGAAGGTCATCTCGCGTACGGTTCGCCCGTGCTGCGCGGCGCCGTCGACGACCTGCCGATCTGGCTCCTCCTCGTCGTGGTCGTCGCTGCGATCGTCGGCCTCCTCTATCCGTTCTCGGGCGATCTGGCGATCGCTCCGGAGCCGTTCCGGAGCGGCGTCCTCGCGCAGTTCTTCGGACCGTCGTCGTAGAGATGGGCTGGTTGCACGACCTGCCGACCGGATGGATGGCCGTCGTGATCCTCGCAGCGACGTACCTTGTCGCGGCTGCGATCTTCCTCGTGGTGATGGCACTCGCGAGGGACCGCCGCGCGGACGCGTTCAAGGCGGTCTCGCCGGGGCTGCTGCCGCCGATGGCCCTGCTCTTCGGACTGCTAGTGGGCTTTCTCGCGGCGCAGGTCTGGAGCGACTCGGGTCGGGCTCAACTCGCAGTCGACCGCGAGGCGAGCGCTCTGCGGTCGGTCGTCCTCCTGATGGAGGCGTTCCCGGGAGAGCCGGAAGCGCAGATGCGAATGCTCCTCCGTCGCCAGATCAAGGAGAGCGTCACGGAGGAGTGGCCTGCGATGGCGCGGGGGGACGCCACGTTGACCGTGATTCCGGTCGCGCTCGATCGCGCCCTGCGCCTCGGGCTGAATCTCACGCCGCGGACGGAGGGCCAGAAGACGGCGCAACGGGAGATCGTCGCGTCCGTGCAGACGGCCTTCGATGCCCGGCGCCAGCGCATCATCCTGAGCGAATCGAGTGTCAACTGGGTGAAGTGGACGGGCGTGATCCTCGTCGGCATCTTCACGCTCATCGCGATCGCGTTCGTGCAGAGCGGCAACCGGCTCGCGGCGGCGCTCGCGTTGTGGCTCTTCGCGTCAGCGATGGCGTGCTCTCTCGTGCTCATCGCATCGCAGGACAGGCCGTTCAGTGGTGAGTTCCGAATCCGTCCCGACCTGCTCGAGCAGGTCGCCCCTCGCAGCTGAGGCGTGCCTAGACGGACAGACTCACAGGGGAGGTCGCGATCCAGATCGCCGTGCCCAGGAAGACGACGCAGCCGACGGTTAGCCCGATCCGTCGCATTCTCAGGTCCCTGAGCTTCGTGCTCATGCCCGCGAAGAACAGCGCGACCGAGAAAAGGACGACACCGAGCACGTAGTTCGAGGCGCGCTGGATGTTCCGCCGCACCGTCGCCGCCGAAACCTCTGCCTCGGCGTCCAGTCGAGCCGCGTCCTCTTCCGCCGCGAGCTTGTACTGCGGTAGCACGAAGGGTGTGAGCGGAGCGTCGGCGTTCGTCCGAGGCTTCGTCGCGAGCCAGGCGTTGAATGCCGGCTTGAACTCCGGGCGAAATCGTCGTGCGTAAAAGATCATCAGCTCCGTCCGTCCCTGCGCGTACGCGTCGATCCACTGGATGAACGTCGCGATGTCCACCTGCTTCTGCGCCTGTGCGAGCCCCTGGGCGCGGGCTGCCTCGATGCGAATTGCGTTGGTTCGACTCGAGGCCTTCGCCTGCTCGCCGTTCCAGCGGGTTGCCTGATAGCCGCTCCAGGCCGTGGCCACGGCTGCGACGGACAAGAGCACGGTGGCGACGAGCTCGGTGCGGTCGGTCATCGGGCGGGGTTCCCTACTCCGTCACACGGGATCGGCGATTCGTCCGAGACCGCGGCCCGAGCCTCGACGAGGATCTCCTGCGTGCGCTCCATCGCCGTCGGCTGGATGCTCGCGAGCCCGGGGCGGTACGGGTTGTCGAGCGCGAAGATGACGAGAAGCGTCACGACCACGATCGTCGTAGCGGAGCCGACGAGCATCGCCTGCGAGCGCTTCATCTCGGCCGGATCGGCGAAGAAGAGCATGTAGGCGAACACGATCGCGGCCGAGATGAGAAGCACGAGCCAGACCGTGAGAGGAGTGATGCCGGACGCGCCGTGAATGCGGTCCTGGCGCGCCGCCTCCCGGTCGGACGTCTGATCGAGCCACTTCGCATACGCCGTCTGCTGGGAAAACGTCGTCGCGTCGGCGTCGCGGATCGTCTCGAAGAGACGGACTCCCCACGGGTTGAGCGAGTTGCCGATCTCGCCGTCTTGCATCTTCGGCCACTCCTGCTCGACGACCGATCGCGCGTAACACACGAGCTGTCCGGCAAGGCGGTCACGAGTCGTCGCCGGTAGGAGCTGGGCGGTCTCGAACTGCTGCGCGACGACGAGCGCCTCCTCTTCGGCTCCGGCCCGGGATTGGTCGTACGTCGTGAAGGCGAGAAAGAGCACGAAGCCGGCGAAGATGGCAAAGCCGGTCGCGAGCACGCCGAAGACACCGGACGCACGGTCGCCGTCCGTGAAGAAGCTGCCCTCGGGCGCGCGCCGGCGCACGAGGAGCATCGCGGTGACCGCGACTGCATCCACGACGAGGACGATCGCGAGCGCGAGGACGAGATTCATCTGGCGGCGACTCTATGCGTCAGCCGGTGCTCTGCAGCTGCTGACGCCAGCCCCGCAGCAACGCGTGCACCGACGCGGCGCCCACGATCGGCTCGTCCGGAACCTCGAGCTCGACGGGGTGGAGGACGAACGGGCGTGTCTGCAGGCCGCCCATTCCGCCGTGGAACGAGATGAGCTCCTCGAACGCGCAGCCCTCGTCCAGCTGTGGGTCGTAGAAGCTCCCGACCATGATGTCGGCGACGTCCGCGAAGCCGTCCGTGCGCAGGAGGTGGTGGGCGGCGTGCGGCGAGAAGTTCGCGAGCGGATCGACGCCTTCGACTCGGTCGTCCGTGAGGAAGTGCACGCCGTGCCCGCCCAGCGCGACGGGGCCATCCTTCGCCGAGCGGACGAGCAACCAGCCCACATGGGGGTGCTCGCGCAGCGCCGAGATGAGCTTCGGATGGCGCTCCTCGATCTCCTCGAGCGTCAGCCGGCGTGGCTCGTCCATCAGGTAGATGAGCCCGAGGTTCCCGGACCCGAGCACGACGACCTCACGGCCCGAGACGTCGTTCTTGGGACGCTTCTTCGAAGGGTCGGTGCCGGTTGCCTCGCTGACGGCGAGCCCGACCATCGCGTTCTGCTCGTCCCCGCCCGAGAACTCCGCGACCTGGCCCGAGGCGAGCGACCGCTCGACGAGCTCGTCGAGGCCGTAGCCGTTGCGCTGCTTGAAGGTCGCGCCCTGGGTCTGGCCGTGATCGGAGAGCACGATGATCTCGTACGGGCGCGGCGAGTACCGCCGCGCGCGGTCGATCCGGCCGAACTGCTGGTCGAGCTTCCGGAGCGCCTCGAGCGTGTCCGCCCGCTCGAGGCCCGAGTGGTGCGCGACCTCGTCGTAGCTCGAGAACGTCGCGTAGATCGCAGGACGGCCCTTGAGCATGTCCGAGAGGACCCCGTAGACGATGAGGTCGCGGACGACGACGCACATCGCCGCACGCATGAACGGATAGAGACCGCCGCGGTGCCCCCTCGGCTGGACGTCCCGGCGGATCGCCCGCAGGGCGGCGGTCCATTCGAGGAACACCTCCCAGAAGAAGAGGACGAGCACGCGGGTCACGTTGAAGCCGTTCGAGAAAAAGGCCCGGTAGCCCGGGTTCGCGCCCTTCTCGACGTCCATCCGGCTGACGGTGAGGATCACGTGCTCGGCCTCGCCCGAGAGGAGGTTGCCGCGGCTCGCTCCTCCGTCGGTGAGCAGGCCGACGCCCGTTGCATGGCGGCGCTCGAGCTCCTCGCAGTCCGCGGGAGCCGAGCAGGTCATCATCTTCCCGGTCGCCTTCTCGACCCAGCGGAAGGCGGGGATGTTCTCGTTCGAGCCGAGCAGGATCCCGGCCTGGCTCGCGCCCGTCTGCGATGAGAGGTCCGGCTCCCACTCGACGAAGCGATGGCTCCCGTCCGCAAGCCAGCGGGCCATGGTCGGCGCATTGCCGTCCCGCATCGCACGCTGGAGCACCGGGAGCGCAAGGCCATCGATCTCGAGAAAGACGACGCCCGGCACCTCGGTCTGCACCCGCTCGCCGGACCGGCGCGCGATGCGCTCGATGACGCGCAGGGTGTAGGTGTCGTCGTCGTTCGTCCCGAAGAGCACGTCCAGGGCGACCGTCACGGCGGCGGCGATGAGCGCGGTCAGGAGCGCCCACCAGAAGCTGTCGACCTCGATCGCGTTGTCCGTGATCGCAGACGCCGCGAGCAGCATGAGCGCGTCGAGAATCAGCACGATGAGGAAGCCGACAACGAGGGTCAGCGGGATCCGGATCGCCGCGACGAGCGGCAGGATCGCCGCGTTCAGCACGGCGATGATGAGCGAGACGAGGAGCGCCCCCAGGAACGTCTTCACCTCGACGTGCGGGACGATCCATGCGGCGATGAAGAGCGCGGCGGCTGCGACGAGCCACGAGAGGAGGAGCCGGATCGGCTTGATCTTCGGACGGACGAGTCGTTGCTCCGGGGTCACCCGCGCATACTGACTGGTCGGGCGTGGCTGCGTCCGGCTACGCGTGCTGCTCCATCGCGTCGAGCTGGCGCGGATCTGCTCTGACTGCCTGCCGCTACGACGGCAGCGCGCGCAACATGATCTCCTGCACGACCGCCGACTTCGCGTCCGCGTAGTTCTGGACGTGTCGCCACTCGCGCGCCGCGAGCTCCTGCTTGGCGGTCGCGTAGAGCAGGCGATCGTCGTCGTGCGTCCGGAGCCAGTCGCGGAAGGCGAGCATCCGGTCGATCTCCTCGCAGCCCTCGGAGAACGTGTGCAGGTTCACGTTCGTATCCGGCCCCTTGAACAGTCGGTGCT
>DASTWH010000115.1:0-12050 GCA_035758735.1 Gaiellaceae bacterium | reverse complement strand
TGTCGAGGCACGGTCCGCTACCTCGTCCGCGAGCGACCTGGCGGCTTCCGGGCCGAGCCGCTCCACGTAGCCGTCGCCGTCGAGGAGGTCGTCGACCATCTGGAAGAGGAGCCCGACGTCCTCGCCGAACGCCATCCACGGCGCGCGCTCCTCCTCGGGCACTCCGGCGACGTCGAGGCCGATCCCGACCGCCGCGACGAACAGCCGGCCCGTCTTCAGCCGGTGAAGCTCGGCAAGGTCCGCCGTGTCGCCGGTGATGTCGCGGTACTGCCCGCCGATCATGCCCAGGGTGGCCACCGCGAGCCGGCGCGCGACCTCGGGGCTCTCGTAGGCGAGCGCGAGCCTGAACGCCTCGGCGAGCAGGGCATCGCCCGCGAGGAGCGCGACCCCCTCTCCGAACGCGATGTGCGCGCTCGGTCGGCCCCGGCGCTCGTCGTCATCGTCGAGCGCGGGCAGGTCGTCGTGCACGAGCGAGAACGTGTGGACGAGCTCGAGCGCCGCTGCGGCAGCGAGCGCGTCTTCGAGGGATGCGCCGTTCGTCTCGGCGACTGCCAAGCACAGGAGCGGGCGGACGCGCTTTCCGCCCGACTCGAGCGAGTAGCGGAGCGGCTCTGCGAGGTCGCCCAGCTCTGGGGCGAGGGCGAGCGAGCCGAGGTACGCCTCGAGGGCGTCCCGCAGCTCGTCAGCCGTTCGCATCGGCCAGGTTCCGCGCCCGCGTCAGCTCGGCCTCGATCTGACGCGCGAGCTCGGCGAGCTCCGCGATGAGATCGACCGCGGCATCTCCGTCGATGTCGTCGGCCGCCGCGAGCCGCTCGAGCTCGTCACGACGCGCATTCAGCTGGCCGAGCAGCTCCTCCGCGCGTGCGAGGGCGTCGTCGACAGGAGTGCTCACGGGCCGCTCCGCGGCCGGTGAGCGTGGAGGGGTGTGGGGAACCGGGCGGTTCCCCACGATCTCAGGAAGAAGGGGGCACGCGGCGGAAACATGGTTTCCCCCGCGAACGTGAGCCGGAGGCGAGCGTTGCTCACGCAGCCTCCTGCTCGCGTGCCACGCGGGCGAGGATGCCGTTGACGAGCCGGGCGGCCTCGTCCGTGGCGTAACGCTTCGCGAGGACTACCGCCTCGTTGATCGCGACCTCGCGCGGAACCGTCTTCTCCAGGAGCTCGTACACGCCGACGCGCAGGATATTGCGCTCGAGCGTCCCCAGCCGGTCGGCCGGCCAGTCCGGCGACGCTTCCGTGATCCGCGCATCGAGCGATGGAGCACGACCGGCGACCGCCTGGGCGAGCTCGAACGCGAAGTCATCCGGCTCGCCATCGAAGAGCGAAGCGAGCTCCTGCCCCGTAAGGTCCCACTGATACAGAAGGAAGAGCGCCTGGCGGCGCGCCGCCTTTCGACTGGTCGCGGGGCTCATGCCGACACGAGCGAGGGCAGGCTGTCCTCGAGCTCCGTGAGCGTGGACGTCGAGTAGGCACCGCTCCGGAACTCGGCAGATGCGAGGACGTCCAGGGCAAGCTCCCGCGTGGTCGGGATTCCCTCGACGACGAGCTCCCGGAGCGCACGCTCGGCGCGCGCGATCGCTGCAGCGCGCGTGTCGTCGGAAACGATCACCTTCGCGATCATCGAGTCGTAGAACGGCGGGATCTCCGTGCCCGAGGTAACCGCCGTGTCGACGCGGACACCGGGGCCGAGCGGCGGCACGAACCGCGTGACTGTGCCCGGCGCAGGGAGGAACCCGCGAGCCGGATCCTCGGCATTGATCCGAATTTCGATCGCGTGACCCGATCGGGCGGCGCGCCCGGTCGTCGCCAGCTGCTCTCCAGCCGCGATCCGGATCTGCTCGCGCACGACGTCGATCCCCGTCACGAGCTCCGACACCGGGTGCTCGACCTGGAGCCGGCAGTTGACCTCGATGAAGTAGAACGCCCCGTCCGGGCCGACGAGGAACTCGAACGTCCCCGCGTTGCGGTAGCCGATCGCCGCGCAGGCGTTCGCGACCGTGGCTTCCATCGCCTCACGGGTCGCGTCGTCGAGTGCGACCGAAGGCGACTCCTCCACGAGCTTCTGATGACGACGCTGGATCGAGCACTCGCGCTCGCCGAGCGTCAAGACGCCTCCGGCCGAGTCGCACAGCACCTGGATCTCGACGTGGCGCGCGGGTGTGACGAGCTTCTCGACGTAGACGGAGCCGTTGCCGAACGCAGCCTCCGCCTCCGCACTCGCGGCGCCGAACGAATCCTCGAGGTCCTCCGGGCGGGACACGAGCCGCATACCCTTCCCGCCGCCGCCGGCGGTGGCCTTGAGGAGAACCGGGAACCCGGCGTCAGTCGCCACTCGGCGGAGGTCCGACAGGCCGACAGCGCCGTCGGAGCCCGGTACGAGCGGGACGCCTGCCGCCTTCAGCGCCGCCTTCGCCTGCACCTTGTCGCCCATCTGCTCGACGACGGCGGCGGTCGGGCCGATGAACACGAGGTCGCTGCCCGCGCACGCGCTCACGAACTCCGCGTTCTCGGCGAGGAAGCCGTACCCCGGGTGCACTGCCTCGCAGCCGGTCGTCTCCGCCGCTGCGACGACGTTCGAGATGCGCAGGTAGCTCTCCGCAGCTGACGGGGGCCCGATGCATACGGCCTGGTCGGCGAGCTCGACGTGAAGCGCGTCACGGTCGGCCGTCGAGTAGACGGCGACCGCCTCGATCCCGAGCTCGTGCAGGGCGCGGATCACACGCACGGCGATCTCGCCCCGGTTCGCGACGAGCACGCGGTCGAACACGGCGGGCCTCAGACGGCCGGCGGCGTGAGGACGGGCTCGAGCTCGAACAGAAGCTCGCCGTACTCGACCGGCTGCGCGTTCTCGACATGGATCGCGCGCACGACTCCGGCCGCCTCGGACTTCAGCTCGTTGAACAGCTTCATCGCCTCGAGGATGCAGAGCACCTGGCCCGGGACGACGGTGTCGCCGACGTCCACGAACGCCGGGGAGCCGGGATTCGGCGCTCGGTAGAAGACGCCGACCATCGGCGACTCAACCCGCGTGATGCCGTCGGTCGGCGCCGGTGCCGACGTCTCGCTCGGCTCACTCTCGAACGTCGACGAGACGGGCATGGGTAACGCGGAGACCGGCTCGTCGGCCCGACGGACGGACACGCGCATGCCCTCGTCCTCGATCTCGATCTCCCCCACACCCGACTCCTGCACGATCTTCACGAGCTCGCGGATCCGCTGGCCGCGCTCCGCGTCCGCGTCCTCGGCCACGAGGACGGAGCCACGGTCGTGGCGCGCTCGGATGACCTTGAGGAGCTCCTCGGCGTCCGAGCCGAACATCGCGATGAGCACGAGCTCCTCCTCGCTCGCGGCCAGACCCTCCGCCTGCTCCCGGACATCCTCGGTCGTGACCGGGTCCTCCGCGAGCTGCGTGCGCGGCGCGAGCAGCTCGACCGCGCGCTCGACGGTGGGATCGATCGGCTCGGGCGTGACGCCGTAGCCGCCCTGCACGAGCTCACGGAACTCGTCGATGACCGAGCCGTAGCGCCGCGACTCGAGGACGTGGAGGAGCGCCTGCGAAGCGAGGATTTGCCCGATCGGGGCTGCCAGCGGCGGCCAGCCCGCTTCTGCGCGGACACGTCCCACCTCCTCGAGCACCTCCAGAAGCCGGTCGGCAGCGGCGTGCGCGCGGAGATGGACCTCGAGCGCGGCGACGAGGCCGGCTGGGAGGTCGTACTCGGCGGCGCGGACCGCGATGCGCGGCGACGTCGGCGCGACGGGCTCGTCGCCGATCCACTCGTCGATAACGTCCGCGGCCTCCCAGAGCTTGTCCACCTCGATACCGGGTGCGTGACCCAGACCCTGGAGCGACTCGGCGACGGACTCCCCCGAGACGCGGTGGAGCGTGAGCGCGAGCGGGTAGACAGCGGTCGCGATCAGGTCGGCGCCGGAGTCGACGGCCGCGAGCGCGGAGGCAAGGCCGATGCCGGCCGAGCCCTGCACGTAGAAGCCAACGGGGAGCCCGCTCGCCTCCCTGATGCGCACGACCAGTTCCTGTGCGCGGTGCGGGACGAGCGCGCCGGTCGGGTCGTTGACGAGGATCCGTGTCGCGCCGAGCTCCGGCAGCTTGCGTGCCTGCTCGACCAGCGTGTCGGTCTCGCTCTCGCCTGTGCGTCCGGGGCTGTAGACGAGGCCGGCATGAAACGCGCCGCCTGCGCTCGTGATGGCGGCGCCCGCTTCGCGCAGGTTCGAGACGTCGTTGAGCGGGTCGTGGAGGCGGAAGACGTCGATCCCGTTCTCGGCTGCGCACGAGACGAAGCGACCGACGATGTCTCCGCTGACCGGCCGCGACCCGACGAGGAAGCGGCCGCGAAGCGCGATTCCGAGCGGCGTCGAGACGCGCCCTTTGATCGCGCGGATCCGCTCCCACGGGCTCTCGACGCGACGACGTACCGTCGCATCGAACACTCCTCCGCCGGAGACCTCGAGACATGCGAATCCGGCGCCATCCAGGATCTCCGCGACCCGGAGTACCTCGGCCGTCGGGAGCTTGCCCGCGAGGGGCTCCTGCGAGAGCAGGCGGATCGTCGTGTCGACGAGCTTCGGCACAGCGGAGGGACCTTAGCGAGGTGCCGCGCGAGGCGAGGTCAGGCTCTGCTGATGTAGCGACCCTCGCGAGGGTCGACCTTGACGCGCTCGCCGGTATCGACGAAGAGCGGCACCTGGACGACCGCGCCGGTCTCGAGCGTCGCCGGCTTCGTCACGTTCGTGACCGTGTCGCCGCGCACGGCAGGCTCCGTCTGGGCGACGGTGAGCTCGACGGACGCCGGGAGCTGAATTCCCGACGGCTTGCCGTCGACCTGGAGCATCTGCACCGAGCTCGACGGCGGCAGGTAGGCAAGCTCGTCGGCGACCTCCGCGTGCGGAAGCCCGAACTGCTCGTACGTCTCCTCGTCCATGAAGTGCGCCTCGGACCCGTCGTCGTAGAGGAACTGCACGTTCTTGACCTCGGTGTGGACGCGCGCGAACTTCTCGCCGGCTCGGAACGTCCGGTCGACGACCGACCCGGCTTCGAGCGCTTTCAGCTTGGTCCGCACGAAGGCGCCACCCTTGCCCGGCTTGACGTGCTGGAACTCGACGATGCGCCAGACGGCGCCGTCGACCTCGATGTGCATCCCGTTGCGGAACTGATTGGTGGACACGGTCTCGGCCATCGCAGCGGCCGAGTGTAGTCACTCGACCGCGCGGAGCTCCTTCGTGAACTGCGTGAGCCGTTCGGCGCCTTCGTCGGTAACGACGACCAGGTCCTCGATCCGCACGCCGCAGCCCTCGTCGGGCAGGTAGATCCCCGGCTCCACCGAGACGACGTTCCCGACCGCGAGGATGTCCTCGCTCTCGGGGCGCAGGGTCGGTGCCTCGTGGATCTGCAGTCCGACGCCATGTCCCATCCCGTGGCCGTACGCGTGCCCGAGCCCCGCCGCCTCGATCAGCGTGCGCGAGGCTGCATCGGCATCGCGTCCGTGCACGCCGGGCGCGACCGCCGCGAGACCGGCGAGCTGCGCCTCGAGGCACAGCGCATGCAGCTCACGCAGGCGCTCCGACACGTCCCCCACCGCGAACGTCCGCGTGCAGTCCGAGCAGTAGCCGTCGAGGACGCAGCCGGCGTCGATGGTCACGAGCACACCCGGCTGGATCGGCTCGTCGCCGGGCACCGCATGCGGTGTCTCCGCTGTCGCTCCCGCCGCGACGACCGGATCGAAGGACACGCCCTCCGCGCCCCCGTCGCGGAAGCTCTGCTCGATCCACCAGGCGAGCTCCTTCTCGGTGCGACCCGTGAACCGCTGCTCCGCGAGCGCAGCGAAGACCTCATCCGAGAGCGCGCTGCCGCGGCGCATGATCGCGATCTCGTCCGCGTCCTTGACGGCGCGCAGGCCCTCGACGAGGCCGGTCGTCGGCACGGCGTCCACCCCGGCGTCGACGAGCATCCGATAGAGCGCGTGCGGGAGGTGCTGCTCCTCGAACTGGATGCGGCGTCCGGAGAGGAGCTCTCCGACCGCGGGAATGAGCCCGCGCGCGACCTCGGAGACCTCGACGCCCTCGAGGGCTCGCGCCCGGTTCGCGTAGCGGAAGTCCGTGTACAGCGTCGCGCTGCCGTCCGGCTCGACGAGCACGGCCGAGTTCGAGCTCGTGAGGCCGGTGAGGTAGCGGACGTTGGCCTGGCCACCCAGGACGTACGGCGGCCCGGCGACGAGTAACGGCTCGTCGAGGAGGGACGCCAGTCGCTGGATCCGACTCACGGGCGTTTCTCCACGAGGAACTCGAGCGCCTCCCGGTAGCCGTCCGGCCCCTTGCCGATGAACCGCGCGGCCGCCAGGCCCTCGAGCACCGAGAACCGGCGCCATTCCTCCCGCTCCTCGATGTTCGAGAGGTGCACCTCCACGACGGGGACGGTGAAAAGCTCGAGTGCGTCGTGGATCGCCCACGAGTAGTGCGACCACGCACCCGGGTTCGCGATCACGCCGTCCGCCCACTCGTACGCCTCGTGACACCAGTCGACGTACTCCCCCTCGTGGTTCGTCTGCCGGCAGCGGGCCGTGCACTGGAGCTCGACGGCCCACTGGTAGATCTTCGTCTCGAGCTCCGAGAGGCCGACGCCGCCATAGATCTCGGGATCACGTTGCGAGAGCGCGTCGAGATTGACGCCATTGAGCACCGCGATCCGCACGGCGTGACCCTATGCGATGAGTGTGTCGAGGGCAGCCCGCACGAGCTCCGGCTCGACCTCGGAGGTCACGCGCGGGCGGCCGGGGCGATCGAGGAGGACGAGGCGGATCTCGCCTCCGACCGCCTTCTTGTCCCGCTGGAGCGCGGCCCAGGCACGATCGCGGTCGACGGAGACCGGGGTCGGCTCCAGGACGTCCTGCGCGACGCGTGCATCCTCGTCGAGACCGGAGAGCCGCAGCGCAGCGAGGAGCCCCAGCGCGACGGCGTGACCGTGCGGGACTGCATAGTCGGATGCCGCCTCGAGCGCGTGCGCGAAGGTATGGCCCAGGTTGAGCTGCGCTCGATCTCCGTGCTCGTACGGATCGCGCAGGCAGACGGCGGCCTTGAAGGCGGCGCAGCTGCGCACCTGCTCCTCGGGAGGGAGCTCCCAGTACGCCTCGCCCGCCAGCAGGCCGGTCTTCACGACCTCCGCGAGGCCGTTCCGCCGCTCCTCCTCGGGGAGCGTCTCGAGCAGGGATGTGTCGATCACCGTCGCGGCCGGCCAGTGGAACGCACCGACGAGGTTCTTCCCCTGCGCGGTGTCGATGCCGACCTTGCCGCCGATCGAGGCGTCCACCTGCCCGACGAGGGTGGACGGGACCGCGACCCAGTCGATCCCGCGCATGTACGTCGCCGCGACGAAGCCGACAAGGTCCGTCGTCGTCCCCCCGCCGAGGGCCACGAGCGTCGAGGACCGGTCGATGCGCAGCGCATCCCAGATCCGCTCCGCCTCCGCGAGCGTCTTGCTCTCGACGAGGAGCGCCGCGACGATCCCGTGCGCCTCGGCGGCGCGCGCGTCGGCCACGATGGCGTCGCCTCGCGCGTCGCCGTACGGGCCGAAGCGGATTCCGGCCGCGGCAAGCAGCGTTCCCTCGAGGTCGCGGGCGCTCGCGTCCGCGGCCTCGTAGAGCGGCGCACGCTCCGCATGGAGAGCGAGAAACGCGTCGCGGTCGCGTGCGAGCGGTCGGACGCTGTCGGCGACCCGCTCCCACGCCTCCTTCGGATCGACGTCGAGGTGGAGGGTGAAAGCATGCTCCGCGAGCGCTTCACGGGTGCGAGGCGACCCGAGAGCTCCCCCGCCCAGCTCGACGACCGCCGCCGGGCGCCGGGAGAGCACGTCGAGCGCAGCCTCCTCCTCGAGCGCCCGGAACCCGGCCTCGCCCTGCGCGTCGAAAACTTCTGCCACGGACATGCCCGCCCGTTGCTCGACGACCACGTCGATCGAGTCGAACGCCCGGCCGAGACGATCGGCGAGCTGCGGGCCGAGCGTCGACTTCCCGGCGCCCATGAAGCCGACGAGGGCGAGATGCGCGTCTAGCGCGTTGCGGGCCACGCGATCCGTTCGAGGTACGCCGCCTGCGCGCCGACGAAGTCCGCGAGCGCGTCGCCGCCGAACTTCTCGCGGGCGGCGCGCGCGAGCTCCCACGCCACGGCCGCCTCGGCGACGACGGCGAGCGCCTCGACCGCCTGGACGTCGCTCCGCTCGACGAGTGCCGTTCCGGCCTCCCCTGTCGTGAGGTCGACCGAGCGGAGCGGCTGCATCAGCGTGGGCAACGGCTTCATCGCCGCGCGAACGACGACCGGCGAGCCGTTCGTCACGCCTCCCTCGAGACCGCCCGCACGGTTCGTCGCGCGGCTGCGATCCGGCTCGATCTCGTCGTGTGCCTCGGATCCGCGCAGTCGTGCGAGCGCGAACCCGTCTCCGATCTCGACGCCCTTGACCGCCTGGATGCCCATGAGCGCGCCGGCGAGGCGCGCGTCGAGACGGTCGGTCTTCTCCGCGTACGAGCCGAGCCCGGGCGGCACGCCGGCCGCGACGACCTCGACGACGCCGCCCAGCGTGTCGCGGTCGCCGCGTGCCGCGTCCGTCGCGTCCTTCCAGCCCGCTTCCGTGTCGGCGCCCCCGATCTCGGAGACACGGCTCGCGACCGAGATCCCGATCTCCGCGAGGAGCGCCTTGGCGACGGCACCGGCGGCGACGTGGACAGCGGTCTGGCGCGCGCTCGCGCGCTCGAGGGCGTTGCGGACGTCGTCGTGCCCGAACTTGAGAACGCCGGCCAGGTCCGCGTGCCCTGGGCGAGGAAGCGTGACCGGCTTCGCGCCTTTGCCTTCCGGGTCGCCCTCGGGCGGCCACGGGCTCATCCCCCACTCCCAGTTCGCGTGGTCGCGATTGCGGACGACGAGGGCGAGCGGCGTGCCGAGCGTCAGGCCATGGCGGAGACCGGCGAGGATTTCGAGCTCGTCGGCCTCGAACTTCTGACGCGGGCTCCGACCGTAGCCCTGGCGTCGTCGCTCGAGGTCACGCGCGATCGCGCCTCGGTCGAGTCGGAGCCCCGCCGGCAGGCCCGTGAGGATCGCGACGAGCGCCGGGCCGTGCGATTCGCCTGCCGTAGTCAGTCCGAGCGTCACTCCGGCAACCCTAAGGCCTTCCTCATGACCCCGACCGGCGCCTCGCGCCCGGTCCACAACTCGAACGCCGCGACGCCCTGCGCGAGCAGCACCTCGAGCCCGGAGACGACGTCCGCACCGCCCCGCCGCGCTGCGCCGGCGGTGGCCGTGTCGGGGTAGGGAAGGTCGACGAGCGTCTGCCCCGGGCCGAGCTCGGCGAGAACGGCGTCGCGCTCGGACGTCGCGTTCACGACGAGATCTGCCCCGCCCACCTCCGGCGGCCAGATGCCCCTGCGGGCGAACTGGCGGGCGTCGGGCAGCGCCTGCATGAACGCCGTCGCGACGCCGCCGTCTCCGATCACGACGGGGCTTTCATGTGCGAGGTCCTCGAGGATCGCGGCGTCCGTCGTCCAGCCCTCGACGCGTCCTTCGCGGACGAGCAGCGTGTTCACCGAGGGCGCATCCGTCTCGCAGAACTCGGTCACGGCCCTCTTGTGCGGCGTCGTGACGTTCGCGCCCGCGAAGCCCATCGCGGAGAGCCCGCGCACCGCGTCTCCGAGTCGCTCCGGAGGCGTGGGAAGGACGACGTACGCCCAGTCCATGTCGAGGGCTGCGAACGCGGCGTTGTGCATCGCCGGCGAGAGCGACGTCCTCCCCGGCCACCGCAGCAACCCCACGAGCGTCGTTTCTGAAGTGATCCCCACCATCGACGCTGAGTATCCCGGAGACCAACCGCCGGAAAGTCCGTCGCGTACGCGACCTTTCCGGCGCCTAGCAGCCGCCGTAGCCGTACTCGAGCGACTTCTGGCAGAACTCCGACTCGCTCGCCGTGAAGAAGTGATGGACGCCGTCGGGCTTGCGCACGAAGTAGAGGAAGTCGACGCGGGCGGGGCGTGCGGCGGCGCGCATGGACGCCAGGCCCGGGTTGGAGATCGGCGTCGGCGGTAGCCCGAGGCGCTTGCGGGTGTTGTACGGGTTGTCGCTCTCGATGTCCGACTGCTTCAGGGGCTCGGTTCCTGGGACGTCGCGCCCGTACCGGATCGTCGCGTCGATCCCGAGCGGCATCCGGTTGCGAAGGCGGTTGTAGACGACGGCCGCGACGAGCTTTCGCTCCTCGGGCGCCACCGTCTCCTTCTCGATCATCGAGGCGATGATGAGGACGTCGTACGGCGTGAGGTTCTTCGACTTCGCGTAGCGCAGGTTCACCTTCCGCCAGTTCCGCCGGAACGCTCGGAGTTGATCGTTCACGAGTTTTCCGGACGACGTGAGCTTCGTGAACTCGTACGTCGCCGGGAAGAGGAAGCCTTCGATCGAGCTGAGCTTCCAGTCCTTCCGGAACTCGCCCGGCGGCACTGCCGCCCCGCTCGCCTGCAGGTAGCCCGTCTTCGTCAGCCGCGGCGTCACACCGCGCTTGTCGATCGCGATCTGACGCACCGCCGCGACCCTGTCGGCCATCTCGCGCCGCGTGAATCCCTCGGGGAAGATGATCCGGAGGGTGACGAGAGGCGGCGTCGTCTCGACGGGCGTCGGCGACTCGTTTCCCCCCATGCAGCCGGCCAGGACGAGTCCCGCGCCGAGGAGCGCACATGCGAAGAGCGCCTTCATGCGCCGGCGGTCCGCCGCAGGTAGCTCTCGAGCAGGAACGCGGCCGCACGAGCGTCCTCGTCCGCGGCGCCGCCCGCACCGGCCGCGAGCGTCGTCGTGAACCGCTCGTCGTGGAACTCGACGGGTACCGAGAGGACGCCCTGCAGCGCCTCGGCGAACGCCAGCGTCTCGCGCGCCTGCTCGCCGACCTCGCCGCGAAGCGTCAGCGGCAACCCGACCACCACCCGCTCGATCTCCTGCTCGCGCACGATCGCCTCGAGCTGCGCAAGACCGCTACTCGTCGCAGCACGCTCGACGATCCCGACCGGACTGGCGATCGTCCCGGTCGCATCCGAGACGGCGACGCCCGTGCGCGCGGCGCCGTAGTCGAGCGCCAGCACTCTCACAGCGCGCCGACGATGAGCTCTTCGGCGCGCGCGAGCGCGTCGGGCAGCTTCTCGGGATCCTTGCCACCGGCGCGCGCCATCGTCGGGCGTCCGCCTCCTCCGCCTCCGACGATCGCCGCGGCCTCGCGCACGACGTCCAGCGCACTCACCCGCGCGGCGACCGAGTCGTCGAAGTTGGCGACGAGGTGCACCTTGCCGTCCTCTCTCGAGCCGAGCACGACGGCGGCCGGCGCGTGCTTTTGCTTGTACCGGTCCGAAAGCTCGAGCAGCGCGTCCGCATCGAGGCCCTCGATCGGCTGGACGATCACGTTGATGCCGCCCTCAGCCCTGATGTCTGGATCCGGGACGTCGACACTGGCCTCCGCGGCGGCGGCCTTCGGCGCCTTCCGCAGGCGGTCGACCTCGCCCCGCAACGACTCGAGCTCCCGGGCGCGCTCGTCGAGGATCGCCCAGGCCGCGCCGGACGTCACGGCCTCGACGCGCCGGACACCGGCGCCGACCGAGCTCTCGGAGAGCAGCACGAACGGCCCCACCTGGGCGCTCGAGGAGACGTGCGTTCCGCCGCACAGCTCGATCGAGTAGCCCGGCACCTCGACGACGCGGACGATCTCTCCATACTTCTCACCGAACAGCATCGTCGCGCCGAGTGCGCGGGCCTCGTCGATCGGCGTCTCGAAGACGTGCACCGGCCGGTTCTCGAAGACGAGCTCGTTCACGCGACGCTCGACCGCCTCGCGCTCGTCGCCCGTAAGCGCCTGCTCATGGGTGAAGTCGAAGCGCAGCTTGTCGGGCCTCACCGCGGAGCCGGCCTGCCGCACGTGTTCACCGAGGACCTCGCGCAGCGCCTGGTGGAGCAGATGCGTCCCCGTGTGGTTCGCCATCGTCGGGAACCGCACGCTCCACGGCACGCGAGCGAGCACGCGATCACCC
>DASTWH010000079.1:0-2776 GCA_035758735.1 Gaiellaceae bacterium | reverse complement strand
GAGCATCTCGGCGTCGAGACCGTCGCGACCGGCGACGTCCACGCGCACCATCCGCGGCGCACGCTCCTGCAGGACGTCCTCGTCGCGATCCGCTGCCGCACGTCGCTCGAAGGCTGTGAGCCCGAACGGCGTGGGAACCGCGAGAGCTTCCTGCGCCCACCCGAGGAGATGCTCGAGCGCTTCTCTCTCGACCGCGCCGCCGCCGAGCGGAGCGTCGCGCTCGCGGAGCGGCTCGAGTTCGACCTCACCGCGGAGCTCGGGTATCGCTATCCCGACTTCTCCGACGGCGAGGAGCCCGCCATCCGCCAGCTTGCGGCGATCTGCAACGCGGCTCTCGTCGAGCGTTACCCCGAGCCTCGACGTCATGCGCAGGCTCGTCTCGACGACGAGCTCGCGCTCATCGACGAGCTCGGCCTCGCCGGCTTCTTCCTGCTCCACCACGAGGTGCTCGAGATCGCCCGCGAGTGCGCGCGGGAGGTGCGCGGCATGGATTCCCCGCGGAGCTTCCTCCCACCGGGCCGGGGGAGAGGCAGCTCGGTCGGCTCGATCGTCTGCTACCTCACCGGTCTCTCGCACGTCGATCCCGTCTCGAACGAGCTCTCGCTCGGCCGCTTCCTGAACCGCGAGCTCGCGTCCGTGCCGGACATCGACCTCGACTTCCCGCGGGACATCCGGGAGAAGCTCATCGTCCGCGTCACCGAGCGGTACGGACGCGAGCACGCCGCGCTCGTCGCGAGCTTCGCGACCTATCGCTCGCGCGGGGCGATCCGCGACGTGGGGAAAGCGCTCGGTCTTCCGTTCGCCGAGCTCGAGCGGCTCGCGCGGCTCTCCGACGGCTGGAACGCGAAGCGCGTTTCCGAGGAGGTCGCGCGGCTCCCGGATGGCGAGCAGAAGCTCCAGTCCAAGCGCTGGCGCGCGTTCGCCTGGCTGACCGGCGAGATCTCGGGCTTGCCGCGCCACGTCTCGCAGCACCCTGGCGGGATGATCGTCTCGACACGGCCGCTGGTCGAGCTCGTGCCCGTGCAGCCGGCTGCGATGGCCGGCCGCCAGCTCTGCCAGTGGGACAAGGACTCGTGCTCGGACGCCGGCTTCCTCAAGATCGACCTCCTCGGCCTGGGGATGCTCTCCGCGGTCGAGGACTGCGTCGACCAGATTGCTCGCTGGCACGGCGAGGTGATCGACCTCTCGCGCATCCCCTTCGAGGACGAGGCCGTCTACGACGACATCAAGCGCGCGGACACGATCGGGACGTTCCAGATCGAGAGCCGTGCGCAGATGCAGAGCCTCCTGCGCACGAAGCCCGAGAACCTCGACGACCTCACCGTCCAGGTGGCGCTCGTGCGGCCCGGCCCGATCCAGGGGAAGGCCGTGCACCCGTACATCGACGCGCGGCAGCGGCTCCGCGAGGACCCGTCCTACGTGTGGCCGGTGGACCACGAGCTCCTGCGAGAGCCGCTGCGCTCGACGTTCGGCGTCGTCGTCTTCCAGGACCAGGTGCTCGAGGTCGCGATCGCGCTCGCAGGGTTCACGGTCGGGGAGGCGGAGGGCCTGCGGCGCGCGATGAGCCGAAAGCGGAGTCACGACGCGCTCGAGGCCTTTCGCGAGCACTTCATCGAGGGCGCGGCCGGGAAGGGTGTCGACGCGACGATCGCGGACACGGTCTTCGACAAGCTCGTCGGCTTCTCCGGCTTCGGCTTCCCGAAGGCGCATGCTGCCGCGTTCGGCCTCCTCGCGTACCAGTCGACGTGGCTACGTCACTACTACCCCGCGGAGTTCCTGTGCGCGCTCTTGAACGAGCAGCCGATGGGCTTCTACCCGCCCTCGACGCTCGTCCGCGACGCGCAGCGTCACCGCGTCGAGGTGCTCCCCGTCGATGTCAACCTGAGTGGCGCACGGTGCGTCGTCGAGTGGAAGGCGGTGCGCATCGGCCTCAACTACATCTCCTCGATCGGGAAGGACGACGCCGAGCGCCTCGTCGACGAGCGTGAGCGGAACGGCCCGTTCCGCGACATCGCCGACCTCGCCCGCAGGTCGCGTCTCTCGTACGACGGCCTCGAGGCGCTCGTGAAGGGCGGTGCCTGCGACGGCTTCTGGAAGCCGCGCCGCGACCTCCTCTGGGAGCTCGGGCTCGTCTTCCGCGCGCAGTCCGTGCCGGGATCCGACGGCGAGCTGAAGCAGCTTCCGCTCGAGCTGGAGCCGACGGCCGAGACGCCGCCTCTCCGCGACCTCACGCGCTGGGAGCGAATGCTCGCCGACTACCGACACACGAGCATGTCGATCGAGACGCACCCGCTCTCGCTCCTCCGGCCGCATCTTCCCGAAGGGACGCTCTCGAGCGAGGAGCTTCATGTCGCGCGCCACGGCAGGCAGGTCGTCTTCGCCGGGATGACCGTCGCGCGCCAGCGCCCGTCGACCGCCAAGGGCATCGTCTTCATGCTCCTCGAGGACGAGTTCGGCCAGGTGAACCTCATCGTCCCGTCCGACATCTACGAACGGCACCGGGCGACCGTGCGCGCCGAGCCGCTCGTCCTCGCACGTGGGCGGTACGAGCGGGTCGGCGAGAACCGCAACGTCCTCGTGTCCTCGCTCGAGTCGCTCGGCCCGCTGGCGCGCCGCGTCGCGAAGGACGACACCGTCTGGGAGTCGCTTCCGCGACCGCACTCCTTCGGGCGCCGCTAGGACCGCGTCGCTGCGCCGCGTGCCGCCTTCTCGAGACTGAAAGCCGTCTCGACGAGTGCGAGATGCGTGAACGCCTGCGGGAAGTTCCCGACCAGGC
>DASTWH010000047.1:0-5533 GCA_035758735.1 Gaiellaceae bacterium | reverse complement strand
GAGCATCTGCGCGCGGGCCTCCCGGCCGATCACGGCTTGCAACTCTCTCACTATGCTCGGGTACGGCGCAGGGCCGACACAGGAGCCGATGAGGTAGTACGTGGTCTCGACGTTCGCGATCCAGTCGCGGATCGCCTCACTCGTCGCCTCCTTCAGTGTCTTCGTGCCGAACTCGACGGCTCGAACCTCCGCGCCGAGCAGGCGCATGCGCTCGACGTTCGGGTGCTGGCGCCGAATGTCCTCGGCGCCCATGTACACGACGCATTCGAGGCCGAAGCGCGCACACACCGTCGCCGTCGCGACGCCGTGCTGGCCCGCGCCGGTCTCCGCGACGATGCGCCGCTTCCCGAGGCGCGTCGCGAGCAGGATCTGGCCGACCGCGTTGTTGATCTTGTGTGCGCCCGTGTGATTCAAGTCCTCGCGCTTGAGGACGATGCGGCGGCCGACCGGCGCGAATCGCTGCGTCTCGTAGAGCGGCGACGGGCGGCCGACGTAGTGCGCTCCGAGGCTCTCGATCTCCGCGCGGAACGACGGGTCCTTGCTCGCCTCGTCCCACCCCCGCTCGAGCTCGTCGAGCGCCGGGATGAGCGTCTCGGGCACGTAGCGGCCGCCATACGCGCCGTACGTCGTCGCAGTCACCGGGCCGCCTCGACGTATGCACGCACTCGCTCGTGATCCTTGATGCCCGGGGAGACCTCGAGGGCGGAGCTCGCATCGACCGCCCAGGGCCGCACCGCCTCGATCGCGTCGCGGACGTTCTCGGGGCCGAGGCCACCCGCGAGCATCACGCGACCCGTGGTTTCCCTGGCTCGCTCCAGGTGCGTCGGGTCCTGTTCCTGCCACGGCAGGTCGACGACGCGAGCGACCTCCCGACCGTCTCTGAGGAGCACGGCATCGCGCCCGCGGACCTTCCCCTCCTCCTCGGTGTACAGCTGGACGAGGTCGGCACCGTCACCGTCGGGCTCGCCCACGACCACGGCGACCGCGAGCATGGTGTCGGGCACGGTCAGCACGCCTGGCGCTCGCCTCGGGCTCGCGGCGGCGAGAACGAACCCGGCCATGTCGGCTCCGGCCTCGACGGCGATCGCCACGTCTTCCTCGCGCGTGAGGCCGCAGACCTTCACGAGGGGGCGCGAGATGAGCTCCGCCAGCTTCGCTCCCGGGTCGGGCGCTCGCATCAGCGTCGAGCCCACGAGGATGGCGTCCGCGCCGGCCAGCTCGGCCGCCGCTCCCTGCGCACGCGACTCGATGCCGCTCTCCGCGATGACGACCCGGTCCCGGGGAGCGCTCGCGACGAGGCGCAGCTGCTCGGCCCGGTCGATCCCGAACGTGGAGAGGTCACGCGCGTTGACACCGATGACGGGAGCGTCGAGCCGGACCGCGCGCTCGAGCTCCTCGGCGTCGTGAGCCTCCACGAGGGTTTCGAGCCCGAGCCCCTCCGCAGCGCCGACGAGCCGAGCCGCGGCGTGGTCGTCGAGATCGCGCAGGAGGAGGAGAGCTGCGTCCGCTCCCGCCTCGCGGGCGGTGCGGAGATCGTCCTCTGTCGTGAAGAACCCCTTCGCGAGCAGCGGCAACGCGGCCGCCGCGCGCGCGGAGCGAAGGTCGTCCCACGTGCCGCCGAAACGCTCGTCGACGAGGATCGAGACAGCTGCCGCCCCTGCTCGCTCGTAGGCCGCGGCGATGGACGCCGGATCCGCGTCCGGTCTCAGGTCACCCGCGGACGGCGAGCGTCGCTTGACCTCGGCGATCGCCGTGAGCCCGGGCTGTGCGAGCGCGTCCGCGAACCTTCCCATCACGGGGATTCTCGCGAGAACGCCGCGAGCTCGGCGAGGCGTGCCGTCGCGGCGCCGCTGTCGATCGCCTCGCGCGCCAGCTCCAGTCCCTCGGCGAGGTCGTGCGCATGTCCCGCGGCTGCGATCGCGCCTGCCGCATTGAGAACGACCGCGTCCCGCTTCGCGCCCGGTCCCCCGGCGAAGACATCGCGGGCCGCCTGCGCGTTCTCGTCGGGCGAGCCGCCCGAGAGCTCCGCCGGATCGCAGCGAGCGAGCCCCAGCTCGAGCGGATCGATCATCCGCTCGTGGACGGCTCCCTCGACCACCTCGAATACGAGGTTCGGACCGGCCGGCGAGAGCTCGTCGACGCCATGCGCCCCGTGGACGACGAACGCACGGAGCGAGTCGAGCACCGAGAGGGCGTCGGCCACGGTGCGGGCGACGTCGGCGGCGTAGACGCCGAACACTCCTGCGCGTGCGCCTGCCGGGTTTGTCAATGGGCCGAGGACGTTGAAGATCGTCCGGGTCCCGAGCTCCCGCCGCACGGGCGCGGCGTGCTTCATCGCCGGATGGTGGAGCGGCGCGAACATGAAGCCGAAGCCGAGCGTGTCGATGGACTCTGCGACGCGCTCGGGTGACTGCTCGAGGTCGAAGCCGAGCGCCTCCAGCACGTCCGCGGATCCGGAGACCGAGCTGACCGCGCGGTTGCCGTGCTTCGCGACCGCCGCGCCGGCCGCGGCCGCCACGATCGCGGCCGTCGTGGAGATGTTGAACGTGCGCGCGCCGTCCCCACCCGTTCCGACCACGTCGACGACGTCGGTCCGCGTGGGGTGCACGGGCAGCACGTGCGCTCGCATCGCCTCGGCGCAGCCCGCGATCTCGTCGGCGGTCTCGCCCTTTGCCCGGAGCGCGACGAGGAACCCGCCGATCTGCGCCGGGGTGGCCTCGCCGGCCATGATCTCCCCCATCACCTCGCGCGCCTCGTCGCGTCCGAGGTCGCGCCCCTCGAGGACCGTGTGGATCGCAGCCTGGATCACGGCAGCAGTGTGCCGCGTCCGGTCACGCGTCGAGATGCCTGAGTTCCGGCCACGCCTCTGCCCAGGGCAGGCGCGGTCGCTGACATACGAAGAGCGACCCGCCTTGCTCCTCGTTGTCGACGTTCGCGCCGTTGTCGAACGTCGCGACTCGTCGGCAGCCGACGAAGTCGACCGACGGCTCCCGGTACCCGACGACCACGACCGGGCCGGTCGTGCCCTCTGGAATGCCGAACCGTGCGAACGAATTGTGGCCCGAGTACGGTCGTGGAAGGCCGAGCGCCGCCCCGTACCGGTCGATCGCTCCCGCCTCGCCGTAGTTCCCGGCGAAGATCACAGCCGTCGCGCGCGCGTCAGGGGAGAGCCCGTCGTACACGTCGGCGACCGTGCGGACGAACTCCGGCCAGCCGACGGTCTCGATCGCGTCCTCGTTCAGGTCTGCGATCGGCGTGTCCCCGATCCGGTCCGCAGGGAGGACGGGAAGGACGACCAGCGCCGACACGAGCACGGATACGAGCAAGGCGAGACCCATCGCGACACGACGTACGGGCGTGACGAGCCAACGCTCGACGAGGACCGCCCCGGCCGCGAGGAGCGCGAGCAGGAACGGCGCCGCGTAGTAGGGCTTTCCGGACGTCGCGAAGATGACGAGCAGCAGCGCCAGGTACGCCCAGCCGAGCGGCCTCCAGGGCCGCAGCGCCGTGTCGCGCAGCAGCCCCCACAGCCCGGCGAGGACGATCGGCGCGAGAAGCGGGCCGAGAAGGAGCAGTTGCAGGGGCAGCAGCGTCGCCCGGCTCTCGCCGCCTTCGTCTCGGCGGATGTCCTCCGCGAGCTCGAGCTGTGGCCAGCCGTGCGTTCCCTGCCAGACGAGGTACGGCAGCCAGAGGACGAAGCCCGCGGCCACGCCGGCCCACAGCCACGGCGACCGAAGCACTCTCAGGAGCTGTCGATCGGCTGCCAGCCCGACGGCGAGTGCAGCTACGAGGAGGAGCGGCTGCTGCTTGTTCTCGAGTCCGATGCCGACGATCACGCCGACTGCGAGCCAGAGCCGCTCGTCGCCTCCGGCCAGGATGCGCGCCACGAGCAGGATGACGGTCGTCCAGACGAGGAGGTCGAGGCTCGACGTCGTCAGGAGATGCCCCACGGCAAGGACGTAGGCGGACGCGCCCGCACCTGCCGCCGCGACGAGCTGGCCGGCTGCCCGGGCGCCGAGCTCACGCGCGATCAGCGCGACGACGACGACAACGAGTGATGCGATCACGGCGGAGAGCACGCGCAGACCACGGGGTGTCTCACCGAAGAGCCCTTCCCCCAGTCGGCCGACGAGCGGGGTCAGCGCGCCCTGGTCGTCGTAGGCCGCCGCCGGATGTCGTGCCGCGACGCGGAAGTAGAGCTCGTCGCGGTGGTACCCGTAGCGGTTGGCGTAGGCAACGAGCACGACGAGTTCCGCGAAGGCGACTGGCACGACGTAGCGCCAGGCGATCTCGGGTCGAGCCGTCACGTTGCCGTTTCGATCACCGCGTGAGGGTAGCCCGCATCGCATCGACCAGCCGCTCGACGTCGTCCTCGTCGTTGTACGGGCCGATCGAGAAGCGCACGAGCGTCATGCCCTCCCACTCGTACGCCGGCATCTCCACCCGATGCTCCTCGTGCAGGCGAGCCTGGAGCGCGACGGGATGCTGCCTCTTCACCGTCAGCGCCCGCATCAGCGGTGCGCGCTCTCCGCGGAGGGGCCTCAGACCGAGTTGCCGGAGACGCCGTTCCGCCTCGTCCGCGAGCGCCGATGCTGCGTCCCAGTCGAACGTGGAGTGCGCGGCGATCGCGGCAGGCACGGCGAGATATGCGGCAGGATCGCGCGTGCCCTGCCAACCGTGGCGCTCGCCGAACCCCGAATCCTCCCGGTAGCCCCAGCTCACGACGAGCGGCTCGATCCAGTCCTGGTGCTCCGGTCGCGCCCACAGGAACCCCGACCCCTTCGGCGCACACAGCCACTTGTGACAGTTGCCGGCGTACACGTCGGCGCCGACCGATTCGACCGCGAGCGGAATGTGGCCCGGGACGTGCGCGCCGTCGACGATCGACAGCACGCCTGCCCGCCGGGCGGCTGCGCAGACCTCCTCGACCGGGAGCTCGAGCGCCGTCGGCGAGGTGATGTGCGACACCACGACGGCACGTGTCCGGATCGAGATGTTCTCGATCAGCTCGTCGGGCTCGACGAGCACGACGTTCGCCCGGATGAAGCCGAGCGTCCGCAGGATCGCGCCGTACTCGTGCTTCGTCGTGAGAATCTCCTCCTCCGGACGGATTCGGAGCGAGCGGATCACGGCGTTGAGCGCCGAGGTCGCGTTCGGCGCGAAGACGAGGTCGCTCGGCGCGGCTCCCACGAACCCGGCCAGAGCGACCCGCGCCTCCCACATCGCCACCTCGAAGCGCCGGACGAAGAAGTGCGTGGGGTCCGCCTCGAGCTCGCGCTGGAGCCGCTGGTACTCCTCGAACACCTCGACGGGACAGGCCCCGTAGCCGCCGTGGTTGCAATACGCGACGTCGGGGTCGAGGAGGAAGCCTCCGCGCATGCGGGCTAGTTTTCCATGGTGCACACGTCCTCCTGCGGCGCCCGGCCTGCAGGCATGGCGACTACAATCGAGAACATGGCGCTGACGAAGGACGAACCACTGAGTACCCATGCCGAGCCTCCCTCGCATCCGTCGTTCGCGCGCCCGTGGCGGC
>DASTWH010000372.1:0-13421 GCA_035758735.1 Gaiellaceae bacterium | reverse complement strand
TCGTCCTGCGAGCGAAGCTCCCAGCCTGTGTCCGTGTGACAGAACGTCCATACGGTCGATCGCCCTTTCAGGACCCGCCAGGTGAGGGTGACCCCGCAGTCAGCGGCCGCGACGGTGATCGTCGAGCTCTTGGGGTAGCGGTGCGTGACGCCCGTGAGCGCGTCCGTGGTCTCGTACCCGTCGGTGCCGTACACGTAGACACCAGGCGGAATCGGCGAGGTCGCGGCCGACGGCTCCGTCTCCGTGCGAAAGCTCGTGATCGCCTCCTCCACGGACACTGGCTCGGCCGTGTCGCGGAAGAGGGCGAGCCACGCTCCGAGGCCGGCGAGGACGACCACGCCGACAACCCCGGCCGCAATGAGCCCGGCCCTCCTCACAGACGCGAGCGTAACGCGGCACCCGAGCCGCCAGAAACGCGGCTAGCGTTCCGCGCGGAGCGGCATGGGCCCGGTGGCCCAGCGGGTCTTCAAAACCCGTGCGGTCGTGCAGCCCACGGCTCGGTCGGTTCGACTCCGGCGCCGCTCCGTTCAGCCGAATCGGACTCACAGCCGCTTCGAATGCCACAACCGGCTTGGCTGCAGCTCTCCTCCGCTGGACACAGGTCGAGGGCTCGTGGCCGAACGCCCCAAGAACTCGGTTCGAGGAGATCGGAGAGCTCTCTGTTGGCTCCGACACGTCTGTATGTCCGGTCCACGGGTCTAGCATCGTTGCCCGTGCGGGGCGCAGAGCCAGCAGCGTGGCGCGCTCTTGGAGCACGGGTTGGTTCGTTCGCCACCACACGTCCGTACGCGATCGTCGGGGGTCTCATGGTGCTCGTGGCTGCTCTCAGCTCCTTGCGCTTGGGCCAGCGCACGTTCGTGCTCGACGAAGAGGTCAGCCTTCTCCACGCACAAGAGTCGTGGGGCGACGCTTGGGGGGTCGCTACGCGGTCGGACCCGAACATGAGCCTCTACTACGCCGGCCTCAGGATCTGGACGGAGATCTTTGGCGACGGCGTCGTCGCGGTGAGGAGCCTTTCGGTCGTTGCCGCGGTCCTGTGCGTGCCCGCCGTCTACGCGCTCGGTGTGCGTCTGTTCGGCACGCCTGCGGGGCTTCTCGCGGCGCTGCTGATCTCAACGAATGTCTTCTTCCTCGAGTATGCGCAGGTCGCACGTTCGTACGCGCTCGTGACGTTGCTCATCACGTTGTCGTCGTACTTCTTCATCGTCGAGTTCCAGAGCCCGGGAATCTCGAGCCGCGCCGGATACATCCTCTTCTCGGTACTCGCGTTCCATGCCCATGCCTTCGCGATCTGGGTACTGCTCGTTCAGGCCTTGACAGTCGCGCTGTTCAAGCGGCGCGATGCCTTCAGCCGCACCTGGCTCACGGCTTTCGGGCTGACAGGCGCGCTCATCGCACCGATGGCCTACGCGATGAAGCGCAACGGCGGATCGGGCCTGTATTGGATCGAAGCCCCCGACCTGGGCGCGATTCCCGCGACCTACGCGCAACTTGCCGGGAACAGCTTCCTTCACCTTGCGATCGTGATCACGGCATGCGTGCTCGCGCTACGTCCTGCTGCACAGTCCAAGCCACTCGCGTTCGGACTCGCCTTCACGGCTTCGTGGGCTTTCCTTCCCACTCTCGCAGCGTTTGCCGCCTCGCAGGTCGTCCAGCCGATCCTGGTCGGTAAGTACCTGATCGTCTGTTTGCCGGCCTTCGTGTTGCTCGCGGCGGGAGCCATCGTCAACGTACGGCCCGCGGGCGTCTCGGTCGCGGCCGCATGTCTGCTGATCGCGCTCTCGGTGCCGGAGCTGTACTTGTACTACGACTGGCCGACCTAGTCCCTTTCGGGTGCGAGCTCGACCCGGCGGCTTCCAAGGGGGTGGCGTCAGCTGCGAACCGTGAGCACGAGGGCCTTCTGCGACCTCGCGCCGAGCGCGTCCCGTGCCTCCACGGTCACGCGATACGTGCCGGCCTTCTTCGGTATGCCGGTCAGCGTCCCGAGCGTCGGCGAGAGCCGGACGCCCGCGGGCAGCTTCCCGCTCGCGACCCGCCACTTGAGCGGCTTGACGCCTCCGCTCGTTCGCAGCGCCGCGCGGTATGCGCTGCCGACGGCCGCCGCGTTCAGACGAACCGTCGTGACGGCGAGTCTCGCCGCGACGTTCAGCGCGCTGTTGACCGACGTCGCGCGGCCTTCCGAGTCCGTCGCCGTCAGGCCAAACGTGAACCTGCCCGCGGACGTCGGGGTGCCGGCAATCGTGCCCTTCGCCGGATCGAGCACGAGGCCGCTCGGCAGTGCGCCCGAGGACACCGACCACGTGTACGTGCCGCTTCCGCCGGTTGCGGTCGCGGTCTTCCCGAAGCGCACGCCGACCTCGGCGACCGCTGGAGCGGGCGACTTCACGACGACGGGCTGACGAACCGTGAGCGCGTACTCGTTCGAATCGCTCGCGTTGCCGTTCTGCGCTCTGATGGCGAAGCCCCAGCTGCCTTCGGCCGTCGGCGTCCCAGTGAGCTGGCCTTGCGGCGAGAGCGCTAGCCCCGGCGGAAGCGTTCCCGATTGCACGGACCACGTCGCCTGTACGTCGGAGCCGGTGAGCGGGTTCAGGTTCGTGACCTGCTTCGTCGTGAGTGTCTCGGTGTAGGGCTGACTCAGGGTGGCCGGCTTGATCGACTCGTTGACGATGGCGAGTCCAGCGTCGACGGAGATGCTGAACTCGACCTCGGAACGATCCTCGAATTGACACCACGGAGGTCCCCCCTGCGACGCGGTCAGGTCGTGGTTCCAGACCCAGAACCGGTAGAAGCCCGCGGTGGTCGGGGTGCCGGAGACGACACCGGCGCGGCTCATCGTGAGCCCCGGCGGAAGCGAGCTGTTCACGACCTCGTACCAGACGTATGGATTTCCCGGCGAGGTGCAGCCAGAGCCCTCCTCGGACTCCATCTCGATCTCGTACTCCTGTCCGACGGCGGCCGTCGGGCACTTCAGCACGAATCCCCCGCCCGGAGGCTCCGTGCAGTCGGCTCCCGAACCGGCGTCCTTTTCGAAGTCGGCCGCGGACGCGCCACTCACGACGATCGCCGTGAGAAGGCTCAACAAGACCGCAACTGCAAGCTTGATCCGCATGGGGGTGGGCATCTTCGGCGCGAGAGATTAGCGGTTTGTAAGGACCGCCTTACCGGCTACTTGCAGACCGTCCGCCCGCGGTCCCCTTCGGAGAAGACACTCCCGCCGACGTGCACCGCCTCTTTCCAGGGAAGGCAGCCGTGGTTCTGCGTCGTGCCGGCGACGACCAGGATGCCGAGGAAGATGGCGGTGATGGCGAGCGCGGTCAGGAAGTTCCGCATGCTCATGGTCTGAATGTAGTTCGTCCGTTGGCCGAGTCCTCCCCCTCTCGGACGCGAACTAGGCTGCGCCCGTGCTCACGTCGATCGCGATTGCACCCGCCGAGCACGCCGCGCGCTGTGACGCCTTGCTCGCAGAGACACACGCAGCCGGACTCTCGGGCGTGGTGCTCTTCGACCCCTACTACGTCCTCTACTACGCCGGATTCGCCTTCGTGCCCACCGAGCGGCCGATCGCGCTCGTCCTCGGCTCGGACGGGAGCCGCACGCTCGTCGTGCCGCGGCTCGAGCTCGAGCATGCGGAGGCGAAGTCGACCCTCGACCGTGTCGAGCACTACCTCGAGTACCCGGGCTCCCCGCGTGCGGAGGACGTCCTCGCGAGGGCGGTCGCGAACGCCGGCATCTCCGGAGCGGTCGGAGCCGACCAGGACGGCTACCCGTGGATCCTCGGCTACCGCGGGGCGACCCTCACCGAGCTATGCGGGGTGAACGTCGTGCGGGTCGTCGAGCAGATCGAGCGCCAGCTGGCGGTCAAGTCGGAGGCGGAGATCGCACTCATCCGCGAGAGCGTGCGCTGGGGCAACCTCGCCCATCGGCTGCTGCAGCGGTACACACGGGTCGGCGCGACCGAAACCGAGGTGTCGCAGCGGGCGAGCGACGAGGCGACGTTCGCGATGCTCGACGCGATCGGCGAGATCTACCGCGCCCAGAGCTTCGTCTCGAGCGGCGCCCACGCCGGGTACCGCGGGCAGATCGGTCGCAACGCCGCAATTCCCCATGCGTTGGCCGGGAACCTCGTGTTCCAACCGGGCGACGTGCTCGTGACCGGTGCGAGCGCGCCCGTCTGGGGCTACCTCTCCGAGCTCGAGCGGACGATGTTCGTCGGCGACCCGGCACCGGAGCAGGAGCGCATGTTCGAGCACATGGTTGCGCTGCAGGACCTCGCGTTCGACGCCATCCGGCCAGGCGTCGCGTGCTCGGAGGTCGACACTGCCGTGCGGTCGTACTTCGAGGAGCACGAACTGTGGTCGCACTGGCGACACCACACCGGACATGCAATCGGACTGCGCTACCACGAAGGCCCATTTCTCGATACGGGCGACGGCACGGTGATCGAGCCGGGGATGGTGTTCACCGTCGAGCCGGGTCTGTACGCGCCGGAGCTCGGCGGCTTCCGGCACTCGGACACCGTCCTCGCCACGGAGGAGGGGATCGAGATCCTCACCTACTATCCGCGCGACCTCGCGAGCCTGGTCATCCCGGCCTAGCGCGGTACGCTTGGGCGACACGAGCGGGCGGGAGGACGAGCAATGAACGCAGTGACGACGGAGCGGCGGACGATCGGCCACTGGATCGGCGGCGAGGGCGTTCGCGGCGACTCGGGCCGCACGGGACCGGTCTTCAACCCCGCGACCGGAGAGCAGACTGGCGAGGTCACATTCGCGTCGGTCGAGGAGATCGACCGGGCGGTCGCGGCGGCCACGGAGGCGTACGCAACGTGGCGTCACTGGTCGCTCTCGAAGCGCGCGGAGCTCTTCTTCCGCATCTACCAGCTCGTCGACGAGCATCGCGACGACCTCGCGCGAGCCCTGACGTCCGAGCACGGGAAGGTTCTCTCGGACGCGCACGGCGAGGTGCAGCGAGGCATCGAGGTCATCGAGTACGTGTGCGGGATTCCCGAGCTGCTCAAGGGCGGCTACTCGGAGCAGGTCTCGACGGGGATCGACGTGTACGCGATCCGGCAGCCGCTCGGCGTCGTGGCCGGAATCACGCCGTTCAACTTCCCGGCCATGGTGCCCATGTGGATGTGGGCGCCGGCGATCGCCTGCGGCAACACGTTCATCCTGAAGCCGTCCGAGAAGGATCCGTCCGCCTCGATCCTCACCGCCGAGCTGCTCAAGGAGGCCGGGCTGCCGGACGGCGTGTTCAGCGTCGTCCAGGGCGACAAGATCGCGGTCGACGCGATCCTCGAGCATCCTGGCATCGCCGCGGTGTCGTTCGTCGGCTCGACGCCGATCGCACGCTACGTCTACGAGACGGGGACGAAGGCCGGCAAGCGCGTGCAGGCGCTCGGCGGGGCCAAGAACCACATGATCGTGTTGCCCGACGCCGACATCGAGATGGCCGCGGACGCGGCGGTGAGCGCGGGGTACGGATCCGCCGGAGAGCGCTGCATGGCGGTCTCCGTCGTCGTCGCGGTCGGTGACGCCGGTGACGAGCTCGTGAGCGCGATCAAGGACCGACTGCCGAAGGTGAAGGTCGGTGACGGCCTCGATCCGTCGTCCGAGATGGGGCCGCTCGTCACCCGCGAGCATCGCGACAAGGTCGCCTCGTACCTCGACTCGGGGCCTGCACAGGGCGCCACGCTCGTTGCGGACGGCCGCGACACCGCGCCCGACAACGGCGGCTTCTTCCTCGGCGTGTCGCTGCTCGACGACGTGACGCCGGAGATGGACGCGTACCGCGACGAGATCTTCGGCCCGGTGCTGTCGGTCGTCCGGGTGAAAACGTACGACGAGGCGCTGAAGCTCGTCAACGACAACCCCTACGGCAACGGCGTCGCGATCTTCACGAGGGACGGCGGAGTCGCCCGACAGTTCCAGTTCGACGTGAACGTCGGCATGGTCGGCGTCAACGTGCCGATCCCGGTGCCCGTCGCGTTCTACTCGTTCGGCGGCTGGAAGAACTCGCTCTTCGGTGACCGCCACATCTACGGGCCCGAAGGGATCGACTTCTACACGCGGACGAAGGCCGTCACGAGCCGCTGGCCCGACCCCGCCACCAGCAAGGTCGACCTCGGCTTCCCGCAGACGCGGTAGTGCCCCACATCCGGCTGATCGACGAGAGCGAGGCCGACGGCCTGCTCAAGGAGGAGTACGACGCCGCGCTCGAGCGCGCGGGGAAGGTCTTCAACATCCTCAAGGGCATGAGCCGGAACCCGCGCGTGCTCCGAGCGTCGATCGAGCTCTACCGCGAGATCATGTTCGGCGAATCCGGCCTCTCGCGAAAGGAGCGCGAACTGCTCGCAACAGTGACCTCCGCGCAGCAGTTCTGCCACTACTGAACGGCCGCGCATGCCGACGACCTCCGTGCCGAGGGCGCAGACGACGAGACCGCTCACCACGCAATGCGCGACTACCGCCAGGCGAATCTCTCGCCGCGCGAGCGTGCGCTCTGCGACTTCGCCGTGAAGCTGACCACGCTCGCGGCCGAGACCGACCAGGCAGACATCGACGCCTTGCGTGCGCAGGGGCTCTCGGACACCGACATCTCGGACGCGATCCAGGTGATCGGCTACTTCAACTACATCACGCGCGTCGCAGACGGCGTCGGGATCGACGACGAGCCGGAGTGGGCCTAGGCCCGCGGCGCTGCAGCACGACGCAAGACGCGCCTGTCGCCGTCGCGGCGCGTCACGCCGTCGGCGTCGAGCCGCTCGAGCAGGAGCTGTGCGTCGCGTCGCCCCGTCCCGACGAGATCGCGAAAGCGCGCGAGCGTGATCCCACCCTCGGCCGCGCATTCGACGAGCACGACGTCGCGGACGACCTCGAACCCGTCGGTGCCGATCGCGTAGCCGTCCCCGAGACGAACGAGCCTGCCATTCGCCTCGAGGAAGCGCACGAGCTCGTCGTCGTCGACCTTCGTCGCACGGACGCCTGCGCTGGCCAGATCCGCTTCGAGCGCCTCGGCCTCCGCGGCGCGCCCGTCGAGCGTGGCGACGGCGCCCGGGAGGTAGAGCTTCGACCCTCGCCGCTCGAACGGCAGGCGCGGCAGGAGGTCTGCCGCCCACGGCTCGGGCGGAACGGGGACGCCGGGGTCGATCGGATCGGCGGCCCCGATGCGGACGCGGAGCTCGTCCTCGAGCTCGGCGAGCCACGCCGCGGAGAAGACCCATGGTCCCGCCCGTTCGACACCGCTCGGATCGCCGGCGAGCACGTGGCGGAGGGACTCGATCCGTACCGGTGCGTGGATCGTCGCCGCGACGTTCCCTTCCGCGAGGAGCTCGAGGCGAGCCGCGTCGCGATGGCGAGGTGGAGCAGGATCGAGCACCGTTCCTCCGCCGAGGGTCGTCTCCTTGCGCACGATCACCCGATCGCCGCCGCTCGCGACGACCTCGCGGCTCAGCCTGAGCTGGGCGAAGCGATCCCCGATGCGGGCCACGCGCGCGGGGACGTGCGTCGTCCCGAGGTGCACCTGCACGCGCTCGTTGTCGCCGATGGGGACGAGCTCGTCGAGGACGACGTCGAGACGATAGGACGTGGGGTACGCGTCGAGAGCCACGAGCGCGTCGCCTCGCGCCACCTCGTCCCGCTCGACGCCCGGGAGGCTGACCGCAACTCGTTGTCCCGCGTCGGCGGTCTCGACGTCGCGGTCGTGCACCTGAACGCTTCGCACCCGCACGTCGCGCCCCGCCGGCTCGAGGCGGAGGCGGTCGCCGGCCGAGAGCGAGCCCGACCAGAGCGTGCCGGTCACGACGGTGCCGAAACCCGGGATCGAGATCGACCGGTCGACGAAGAGCCGCGCAGGCGCGTCCGCCCGGGCGTGCACGACCTCGTCGGCGAGCCGGCCGAGCTCCGTGCGGAGGTCGTCCAGGCCCTCACGCGTCTTCGCGCTGACGCGTACGACCGTCGCGCGGGGCACGAGCTCGCGCGCCTCCTCCTCCGCGAGCTCGATGGTGTCGGCATCGACGGCATCGATCTTCGTCAGGGCGACGACACCGCGCTCGATTCCCAGCAGCCGCAGGATCGCGAGGTGCTCGTGCGTCTGCGGTCGTGCACCCTCGCCCGCGTCGATCACGAGCAGAAAGAGGTCGATCCCCGTCGCCCCGGCGACCATCGTGCTCACGAACCGCTCGTGGCCGGGCACGTCGATGAGTGAGAGCCGGCGGCCGTCGGCGAGCTCGAGCGGTGCGTACCCGAGGTCGATCGAGATGCCGCGCCGCCGCTCCTCGGGGAGACGATCCGTGTCCTTGCCCGTCAGGGCGCGGACGAGCCACGTCTTGCCGTGGTCGATGTGACCCGCGGTGCCGACGGTCAGCGGCATCAGAGTCGCTTCACGAGGAGGAGGCACGGGTTCTGCTCCCAGAGGTCGTGCAGCTCCTCGAGCGGAACGAACCCCCGTGCCTCGTAGAAGTGCCGTGTCCGCTCGTACCCCTCGTCGGGATCCGAGGGACCGAGCGTCTTCACCTGGAGGTACTCGACGCCCTGCGTACGGAGGTAGGCCTCCGACGACCGGAGGAGCGCGGTGCCGAGGCCTTGACCGTGTCGGTGCCGCCGAACACCCATCACGTAGACCTCGGCCGCTTTCGGGTTGTGGAGCTTGAGCGTGAGGAAGCCGTCGACATCGATCGCAAACGTCGGCAAATCGGCGACATCCCTGATGTACGCGGTCGTCGCTTCCTCGATCCCGAACCAGTCCGGCAGATCCCGCAGCACGGCCTCGCAGATGCGCGAGCGCTCGGCGGGGTCCGCGACCTCGACGACGCTCATCGCTGCGCGAGCACGGCCGCGGCGACCTCGTCGACCTCCGCGTCGGTGAGCGTGCGGCAGTCCAGCAGCGTCCGGCCGTCGCGGACGAGCGCGACGACCGGAGGCTCGCCCGCGCGGAGCGTGTCTGCGAGCTCCTCCTCGACCGCGCACGCCGCGCTTGGGAGTTCGGCGAGCGGGAGCGCGCCGCCTCCGACCCTGGCGACGGTGTCCTCGACCTCGCCACCGACGAGCTCGGCGAGCCGCTCGGCCCTCGCACGCACCGCCTCGACCGGCTCGTGAAGCATTCGCAGCACCGGAACGGCGTCGCGCGAGACCGGATCGAGGGCGAGTGCGAGCGTCCCCTCGAGGGCCGCGAGCGTCAGCTTGTCGGCGCGGAGCGCGCGCTGGAGCGGATGTCGACGAAGCCGTTCGACGAGATCCGCCCGTCCCACGACGACTCCCGCCTGCGGCCCGCCGAGCAGCTTGTCGCCGGAGAAGCACACGAGATCGGCGCCAGCACTCAGGCTCTCCGCCGGGGTCGGCTCGTCAGCGACGCGGCCGAGCGAGCCGGAGCCGAGGTCGTCCACGAGCGGAAGCTCGTGCCGGCGGGCGACGACCGCGAGCTCCGAGAGCTGCGGGCGTTCGGAGAACCCGACCACACGGAAGTTCGACTGGTGCACGCGCAGGACGACGGCCGTCTCCGGGCCGATGGCCGACGCGTAGTCCGCCGCGCGGGTTCGGTTCGTCGTCCCGACCTCGACGAGTCGCGCGCCGGACCGAGCAAGGACTTCGGGGATGCGGAAGCCGTCGCCGATCTCGATCAGCTCGCCACGCGACACGACGACCTCGCGACCCTCCGCGAGCGCGGCGAGGGCGAGCAGCACTGCGGCGGCGTTGTTGTTCACGACGAGAGCGGCTTCCGCACCCGTCAGTCGGACGAGCAGCCCTGCGAGGTGGTCCTGCCGCGACCCGCGCTCCCCGGCCTCCAGGTCGTACTCGAGGTTCGAGTAGCCGCTGCCGACCTCGACGACTCTCGCCATCGCGGCGTCGGCGAGAGGGGCTCTCCCGAGGTTCGTGTGCACGAGGACGCCGGTCGCATTCAGCACGCGGCGCAGCGACGGTCGGCGCGCTCGCGC
Source organism: Gaiellaceae bacterium (assembly GCA_035758735.1). Lineage (GTDB taxonomy): Bacteria > Actinomycetota > Thermoleophilia > Gaiellales > Gaiellaceae > GMQP-bins7. The sequence goes on along the minus strand of DASTWH010000372.1, from coordinate 3,490 downwards.
CAACTCGTCGACCACGGCATCGACGATCGGGCCTGGCTCCCTTCCGTCGGCGATCTCGGCTCGCGCCCGGTCGAGCACGGCGCGCGCGGCCGCGACGGCGAGCTCGTGGGGCTCGTCGCCGAGTCGCTCGTCGCGGAGCAGCTCGTCCACGGACGGCAGATCCCGGAGTTTCACGCCGAGAGTGTAGGAACGAGCTCGCGCAGGAGGGCCGTCACCGAGCCCGCCGCCCTCGCACCGACCTCGAGGACGACCTCGTGGTCGATCTTCTCCGGCAGGAGACCCGCCGCCATGTTCGTGACGACGGAAATGCCCAGGACGCGGATGCCCATGTGTCGCGCGACGATGACCTCCTGCACCGTCGACATGCCGGCGAGGTCGCCACCGACTGCGCGCATGAAGCGGATCTCCGCCGGCGTCTCGAACTGCGGCCCGAGCCACGCCGCGTAGATGCCCTCGCCCAGCTCCAGCCCGAGTCGCGCTGCGGCTTCGTGGGCGCGAGCACGGAGCTCCGGGTCGTAGGCGTCGCTCATGTCGGGGAACCGCGGCCCGAGCGACTCGTCGTTCGGCCCGACGAGCGCCGACGTGCCCTGGAGGTTCACGTGGTCGGAGATGAGCACGAGCTGTCCCGGCTCGAAGTCGGGGTTGATCCCCCCGGACGCATTCGTCACGACGAGCGAGCGGATGCCGAGCGCCCCGAGCACGCGCACGCCGAACGCGACGCGATCCGCGCCAATCCCCTCATAGAGATGCGCGCGCCCGCGCATGACCGCGACGGGGACGCCGTCGAGCGTGCCGAGCACGAGCGTTCCCGTATGTCCCACCGCGGTCGAGACCGGCCAGCCGGGGATCTCGTCGTACGGGATCTCGACCCGGCTCTCGAGCTCGTCCGCGAGCCCGCCGAGCCCGCTTCCGAGGACGACGCCCACGAGCGGATCGAGCTCCCAGCTCTCCCGGATCCGCTCGACGGCCGCGACCGTGCTCACGTGGAGCCCTCGGCGACGCGCTTGTCGTAGTGGGAGACGACGAGCTCGACCGCGTCCTCGGGATGGTCGGCACGCAGCATCCCGGCGTAGTCGTCGCGCGAGATGAGCCCGTCGTCGAGCATCTCGTCGCGGACCCAGTCGAGCATCTCTTCCCAGTAGTCCGAGTCGAAGAGGACGATCGGGAATTCGCCGATCTTCATCGTCTGGCGCAGCGTGAGTGCCTCCCACAACTCGTCCTGCGTCCCGAATCCGCCGGGGAAGCACACGAACCCCTCGGCCGCCTTCACGAACATCACCTTGCGCACGTGAAAGTGGTCGAAACGGAGCGAGAGGTCGCACCACGGGTTCGTCGCCTGCTCGAACGGCAGGGCGATGTTGAAGCCGACGGAGAGTCCGCCGCCCTCCTTGCACCCTCGGTTCGCTGCCTCCATCACGCCGGGTCCGCCTCCGGTGACGACCGCGAAGCCGGCCTCGGCGAACGCCCTGCCGGTGGCGCGCGCGTGGGCGTACGTGGGGCTCCCCTCCCGGATGCGGGCAGAGCCGAAGATCGAGACGGCAGGACGGTCGATCTGCTCGACGAGCTGGAATCCGGCCAGGAACTCGGATGCGATCAACGACACGTCGGCGGCGAGCGGCTCGGCCGTCCGCCGGAAGATCCGGCGCGGGAGCCCTGCCCTGTTCGCCATCAGAACGTGCGCTCGACGTGCGTCACCGACATCGCGAGTCCGAGCGCGGCGACGAGGCCGAGGTAGACGACCGCGACGCTCACGCGCTGTCCGACGCTGAGCCGGTAGTAGTCGCCCACATCGCCACGCGTCCGCCAGCGGTTCCACAGGTCGAGGCCGCCCAGGACGACGATGACGACCAGCAGCGGATTCGGCCTCACGACGACGAGGCCGACCATCAGGAGCAGCCCGATGAACCAGAGCACCGGGTGCAGCGCGCCGGCCGCGCGGCCTCCGTCGAGCGGAACGATGGGGATGAGATTGAAGAGGTTGAGGAAGAACCCGGTGAACGCCAGCGCGAGGAGCAGTTCGGAGCCGGTCGACTCACCGATGATCCAGCAGACCGCCGCACCGACGGAGCCGAGGATCGGTCCGGCGAGCGCGACACGGGCTTCCTTCCAGGCGTCGTCGGGGAGCTCCTTCATCCCGATGACCGCCCCCAGGAAGGGGATGAAGAGCGGTGCGCTCGCAGGAACACCCTGACGTCTGAGCTCGAGGACGTGCCCGAGCTCGTGGACGAAGATGAGGACGACGAACCCGATCGCGAAAGGCAGCCCCCAGATCCAGGCATACGCCGCGATCGACACGAGCATCGACGCTCCCGTCGTGACGACCTTCAGCTTCAGGAGGAGCCCGCCGAACTTCACGAGCAGGAAGCCGAGGCCGACGATCGGCGCGACGAGCTTCCGCAGGAGCTCGCGGAGTCCCGAGCGCGGCGCGATCGGCTCGTAGCCCCGCTCGCCGTCGACCGACGGCTCGGCCGTCGGGAACATCGGCGCCTCGGGCGCTTCGACCGGCTCGTACCGATCGGGCTCGCGGTCTACGACCCCTGGCCGATCCACTCCTCGCCTCCCACGTACGTCTCCTTCTTCCACAGCGGCACCGACACCTTCAGCTCGTCGATCGCCTCGCGACACGCGGTGAGCGCGGCCGCCCGGTGAGGCGCCGATACGGCGATCACGACGCTCGTGTCGCCGACGTCGACCCGCCCGATGCGATGGTGGATCGAGACCCTGCTCAGCTCGTGCCGGTCCGCGAGCTTTGCGGCGAGGTCGGCCATGACCTGCTCGGCCATCCCCTCGTACGCCTCGTACTCGAGGTAGAGGACGTCGCGACCGCGCGAGCGGGCGCGCGTCGTGCCGACGAAGGTCGCGATCGCGCCGGCACCGTCGTCTCGCACCTCGGCGACGGCAGCGTCGACCGAGAGCCGGTCACCCGAGAGCCTGAAATCGCCGCCCGAGACCGGCGGGATGACGGCGACCTCGTCTCCCGGCGTGAGCGTCTCAGAGCGGTCGACGTAGGCCCGATTGCGCGCGTAGAGAAGCCCTGCGGGCTCGTCGCCGAGGCCGAGCTGCGGCCAGACGTCGCCGACGACGGCGCCGTCGGCGAGGTCGAGCTCGAGCTTCCCGGTGCCCGCCTGCTCGCGGAGCGCGGCGAACAGCCTCACATGCACGTTCACCTGCTGAGCGTAGCCGCCGGTTGCCTCGACGCCCGTGACATGTTAGGTCCCGCACGATGTCCGAGACGATCGTGGCGGGGAACCTCAACGAGCGGGTCTACGAGCAGCTCCGGACCCGCGTCCTGACGCGCCAGGAGCCGGCCGGCGCGAAGCTCAGCCTGCACGTGCTCGCGGCGGAGCTCGGTGTCTCGCGGAGCCCCGTGCACCACGCGCTGACGCGCCTCGTCTCGGAAGGGCTGCTCACCGTGCGCCCGCGGCGGGGCTACTACGTCGCGCCGGTGACCGCGCAGGCGGTCGCCGAGGGCTACGACGTACGTCTGGCC
>DASTWH010000121.1:0-19536 GCA_035758735.1 Gaiellaceae bacterium | reverse complement strand
CGCGATGCAGGGCAGGACGTAAGCCCGCGCTCCCGGGTGGACCGGGATGCCGACCTCGCGCGCCGGGAGGCGAACGGCCTCGTCGATGGTCAGTGAGAAGGGCGCCGCGCCGAGAGGCGTCGGGTCGATGCCGAGTAGGAGGTGATGCATGATCGGGTTGCCCACGAGTGTCACCTCGAGGACGTCGCGCCGGTCGATCGCTGCGGCTCGGGCGAGCTCGGCGGTGAGTTTCGCGAGGCATCCACGAACGGCCCGCGTCAGCTCTCGCTCGGAGCCCGGGTTCAGCATCACGTAGGACACCCGGCTCATCAGGTCCTCGCCGAACCTGATCTGCGGGTTCATCTCGCCCGCCGAGGCGAGCACGACGCCGGTGAGGAGATCGCACAGATGGCCGGCCACCGTCGTCGAGCCGATGTCGAACGCGATCCCGAAGGCGCGGTCGTGGAGGCCGGGCCACACGGCGGTGATCATGGCGCCGTCGTGAACGGCGACGGTCACCGCTCCGCCTCCCTCGCGGAGCGCCGGCTGCAGATCGGCGAGCACCTGCACGTCGGCCTCGAGCCCTTCGAGACTCCACTCCGAGGCGAGCGCGGCCTTCAGTCGTCGGAGCTCGGCCGTGGACTCGCCGAGCTCTCCCTCGGCGAGCTCGACGTAGTGGAGCCGGACGACCGGGTCGAGCTCGATCGGGTGCGCGTCGGCTTCCTTGCGGACCACCTGTCGGTAGAGCTGGCTCTCGGGGGGCACGTCGACGACGAGGTCGCCGACGACGCACGCGGTACAGCCGAGGCGGCGTCCCTCGCGCAGCCCTCGCTCCGAGGCGTAGCGCGCTTCCAGCTCTCCCGTCGGTGTCAGGTGCTTCGCCGAGGAGACGATGCCGTGCTTCGCGTGCTCGCCCTCCGAGACCTCGATCTGACAGCGGCCGCAGATGCCGCGGCCGCCACATACCGAGTCGAGGTCGACACCGAGACGTCTCGCCGCGTCGAGCACGGTGGTTCCACGCTCGAACCGTCCCCGCCTGCCGGACGGCGTGAAGACGACGAGGGCATCGCCCTGCGTCATCCGGCCGAGGCCCTCCGGCGTCCCTCGCGTCCGCCGCGCCGGCCGCGTGGCGCCTCGCCGCCGGGCGAGTCGCCGTTGCGAGCGATCCAGTCGGCGCAGTGGTGGTCGTTCCCGAGTAGCACGTCGGCCGCCTTGACCGCCTGCAGCATCTCCGGGTGCAACGGGCTGGTGATCGCCGATGTCAGTCCCGCGGCCATCGCCATCGGGAGGAACGCCGAGTTCAGCGCCGTCCGGTTCGGGAGCCCGAAGCTCACGTTGGACGCGCCGCACGTCGTGTTCACTCCGAGCTCGTCGCGGAGGCGCCGGACGATCCGGAACACCTGCCGGCCCGCGGTACGCATCGCGCCGATCGGCATGACGAGCGGGTCGACGACGACGTCCTCACGTCGAATGCCGTGATCCTCGGCGCGCGAGACGATGACGCGCGCGACCTCGAAGCGCGCGTCGGGATCCTCGGAGATGCCTGTCTCGTCGTTCGTGATCGCGACGACCGCGGCGCCGTGCTTCGCGACGAGCGGCAGAACGGTTTCGAGCCGCTCCTCCTCGCCCGTGACCGAGTTGACGAGCGCCTTGCCCTGGTAGACGGAGAGACCGGACTCGAGCGCCTCGACGATCGAGGAGTCGATCGAGAGCGGCACGTCCGTGACCTGTTGCACGAGCTGGACGGTCTGCGCGAGGATCGCCGGCTCGTCCGCGAGCGGAATGCCGGCGTTGACGTCGAGCATCCGGGCACCTGCCTGCACCTGCGCGATCGCGTCGGCGACGACCGTGTCGAAGTTGCCCGCCGCCATCTCCTCGGCGAGCTTCTTCCGGCCCGTCGGGTTGATCCGCTCGCCGATGATCACGAAGGGGCGCTCGAAGCCGATGACGACCTCGCGGGTCGCGCTGGAGACGAGGGTGTCCGTCACGAGTCGCGCCCGTCCGCCCGAACGAGGCGCTCGAGCGTGTCGTCGGGATAGGCGGCCTCGAGCCATGCCGCCTCCTCGCCCACCTCGGCCTCGAGGTCGTCGCCGCACTCGCGCGGCTCCCGCCGCCATTCCGCGAGGTACGCGTCCGTGCCGATGAGCCCGGCGCGCATCGCAGCAGCGTCGATCGCCTCCTGGAAGCGGTCCGAAAGCTGCACACGGGCAGTCTGGCGGCCCTCCTTCGCGGTGACCTGGGCGGGGATGTCCCGCCACCAGATGACGGTCAGCTCAGGCAGCTGGCGGTGCCTCCACGAACCGGGTCAGCGAGGGCACGAGGTCTCCGTACCCGGTGCGGCGCTCCTCATATTCCAGGCCGAGCCGCTCGGCCGCCGCGCGGGCACGTGCGCGCAGGCCGTCGTCGTCCGTCTGCGCGAGGTAGAGCAGGCGCCGGTAGTTCCCGAAGTACTGCGAGAGCAGCTCCGGGTGCCGGTCGAGCCCGAGCCCGCGGATCACGATCGCGTCGAAGTGCCGGGCGAGGAAGTCGGTGAGGTAGAAGGTTGCCGGCTCGGCGTCGTGCAGCTCCTCCCACGCCGTGTTCCCCGTGAGGAACCCGTAGCAGTGGTCGCCGGGAAGCCGCTCGACGTCGTGGCGCTCGAGGACCGCGTCCAGGGCGCCGCCCGTGCCGCAGTCCGCGTACGCGACGAACACCCGCTCGTAGCGGCCCGCGATCTCGTCGAGCTTCGCGTCGACGGCCGGCGCGATGAGCTGCGGCCGCGAGTGCAGCTTCGCCGGGAGGCAGCGCACGGTGACGTTCTCCCAGCCGTTCAGCTCGATGACGGCGAGCACCTCGCGTGCGATCGCCCCGCACGCGAGCACGAGCACCTCCGGGCGCTCCGCCTCGAAGACCCGCTCCTCGTCAGGACGCAGGAGCTGCTGCACGACGGGCCATGACGAGAGCCTGGGCGGTCTCGGCGGCGACGGCTGCGTCGCGGCAGTAGGCGTCGGCGCCGACGGCCTTGCCGAACTCCTCGTTCAGGGGAGCCCCCCCGACGAGGACGATGTAGTCGTCCCGGATGCCTTTCTCCTTGAGCGTGTCGATGACGACCTTCATGTAGGGCATCGTCGTCGTGAGGAGGGCGGACATGCCGAGGATGTCGGGCTCGTACTCCTCGAGCGCGGCGAGGTAGTTCTCGACCGGGTTGTTGATGCCCAGGTCGTGCACCTCGAAGCCGGCGCCCTCGAGCATCATCGCGACGAGGTTCTTGCCGATGTCGTGGATGTCCCCCTTCACGGTCCCGATGACGACCGTGCCGACGCGCTCGGCGCCCGTCTCTGCGAGGAGCGGGCGGAGGATCACCATGCCCGCCTTCATCGCGTTCGCTGCGAGCAGCACCTCGGGGACGAAGAGGATCCCGTCGCGGAAGTCGATGCCGACGATCCGCATTCCCTCGACGAGCGCGTCGTTCAGCACCTTGTCGGCGCCCCACCCGCGCTCGAGCAGGATCTCCGTTCCCTCGACGATTTCGTCCGCGAGCCCGTCGTAGAGGTCGTCGTGCATCTGGGCGACGAGCTCGTCGTCCGTCAGCGTCTTCAGGTCGAGTGTGTCGTCGGCCATCGCCTTCCTCGCGTTCCACATCGCGGAACTGTGCTGTACAGTGGAATTCTAGGAGATCGACTTCGATGGTGCAATCGCTCGAGCGCGCATTCGCCATTCTCGACGAGGTGGCGCAAAGACCGGCCGGGGTCACGGCGATCGCCGGCCGGGTGCGGTTGCCCAAGTCGACCGTCGCCCGGCTGCTCGCGACGCTCGAGGACGTGGACGCCGTCGAGCGCTTCGACGGCTCGCAGTGGCGCATCGGACCCGGCGTCGAAGCCCTGACCGCGGCGGCCTCGCCGGAGCGGAGTCTCGTCTCGGCCGCCCGGCCGCTCCTCGTCGACCTCGTGGCTGAGCTCGGCGAGGACGCGGGACTCGGGCTGCCCGACGGCAACGAGATCCACTACGTCGACCAGGTCGAGTCGGACAACCCGGTGCAGGTGCGCGACTGGACGGGCACGCGCGCGCCGCTGCACGCGGTGCCCTCGGGACTGGTCCTCCTCGCCGAGTGGCCGGAGGACGCGCTCGACGCGTACCTCGCCGGCGACCTCGTCGCGCTGACGCGCCGCACGGTCACCGACCCGGGCGAGCTGCGCACGCGGCTCGCCGAGGTGCGCGAACGCGGCCACGCGTGGGGGCTCGAGGAGTTCGCCGAGGGAATCGACTCCGTTGCCGCGCCGATCCGGGACGTGCGCGGGAACGCGATTGCCGCAGTCCACGTCCACGGCCCGTCCTACCGCTTCCCCGCTCCTCGGAGCGAGGCTCGAGTCGCCAACGCTGTCAGAGCGGCCGCCCGCGAGATCAGCGAGCGGCTCTAGACGAGCGCCGGCTCGTGCCGGTAGTACGGCACGTCCTTGGGAGGCAGCGCCTTTCCGAGGATCAGGTCAGCGGCCTTCTCGCCGATCATCATCACCGGGGCGTAGATGTTGGCGTTCGTGACGAAGGGCATCACGGACGCGTCGACGACGCGGATCCCGTCGAGTCCGTGGACGCGCAACGTGTCGGGATCGACGACGGCGAGCTCGTCGATCCCCATCCGGCACGTGCACGACGGGTGCAAGGCCGTCTCGGCGTCCCGCGCGACCCAGGCGAGGATCTCCTCGTCCGTCTCGACGACCGGGCCGGGTGAGATCTCGCCCGCGTCGTACTCGGCGAACGCGGGCTGCCCGAGGATGTGCCGCGCGCACCTGATCGCTTCCACCCACTCGCGGCGGTCCTGCTCCGTGGAGAGGTAGTTGAAGCGGAGCGCCGGGTACGCCCGTGGGTCGCGCGACGTGATCCGCACCGATCCGCGCGCGTCCGAGTTCATGGGTCCGACGTGCACCTGGTAGCCGTGCTCGTTCGCCGGCTTCGTGCCGTCGTAACGGATCGCGAGCGGGAGGAAGTGGAACATGAGGTACGGGTAGGCGACGTCGTCGTTCGAGCGCATGAACCCGCCCGCCTCGAAGTGGTTCGTCGCGCCAGGCCCGCGACGGAACAGGAGCCACTGCAGCCCGACCCACGGCCGATTCCGCCACTTCATCGCGGGTGCGACCGAGAGCGGCTTCGTGCACGCGTGCTGGACGTAGACCTCGAGGTGGTCCTGGAGGTTCTCGCCGACGCCCGGGAGCGCATGCACGACGTCGACGCCCACCGACTCGAGGTGCCCCGGCTCGCCCACGCCGGAGAGCTGGAGCAGCTGTGGCGAGTTGATCGCGCCGCCGCAGAGGATCACCTCGGCCGCCGAGATCCGCTCGATCCCGCCCCTGTACCCGACGTCGACGCCGACCGCACGCGTCCCCTCGAACACGACGCGCAGCACGAAGGCGCGGCAACGCACCTCGAGGTTCGGACGGTCCGCGACGGGATGGAGGTACGCGCGGGCCGCGCTACGCCGCCGACCGTCGTGAATCGTGCGGTCGAACGTGCCGAAGCCCTCCTGCCGATAGCCGTTGACGTCGGTGGTTCGCTCGTACCCGGCCTGTGTCGTCGCCTCGAGGAACGCGCCGAAGAGCTCGTTCGTCGCCGGTCCACGCTCGAGGACGAGAGGCCCGCTCGCGCCCCGATAGAGATCGGGCCCCGCGACGCAGGTCTCCATGCGCTTGAAGGACGGGAGGCAGTGCGCGTAGCTCCAGCGCTCGAGCCCCGGCTCGGCCGCCCACTTCTCGTAGTCGAGGGCGTTCCCGCGCTGGAAGATCATCCCGTTGATCGAGCTCGACCCGCCGAGCACCCTGCCGCGGGCGTGTGCGACGCGCCGCCCGTCCATGAACGGCTCCGGCTCGGAGGCGTAGCACCAGTCGTAGCGACGGTTGCCGATCGGGAACGAGAACGCGGCCGGCATGTGGATGTACACGTCCCACCACGAGTCCGTCCGGCCGGCCTCGAGCACGAGCACCCGGGTCTCCGGATCGGCGCTGAGCCGGTTCGCGAGCACGCATCCGGCTGACCCGCCGCCGACGATGACGTAGTCGTACGTCATGCCCGCTCGACGCTCTCGAGGAGGAGCGTGGACACGTCCGCGACCCGGAGGTCGCCGCCTGTCGGGCGTACGCCGTCGTCGAGCATGACCGTGCAGAACGGGCACGCGACGGCCAGGGTCTCCGCCCCGGTCGCGGCAGCCTCGCGCGCGCGCTCCTCGTTGATCTGGGTGCCGCGCTCCTCCATCCACATGTGCGCGCCGCCCGCGCCGCAGCAGAACGTCCGCTTCCCGCTGCGCGCCATCTCGAGCGGACGGCCGATGCGCCCGACGAGCTCGCGCGGCGCGGCCCGGACGTCGTTGTGGCGGGCGAGGTAGCAGGAGTCGTGGTACGTGATCGCCTCGTCGCCCGCAGCTGGCTCGAGCCGCCCGTCCCTCACCAGCTCGGCGAGCAGCTCCGAGTGGTGCACCACCTCGTATCGCCCCCCGAAGTCCGGGTACTCGTTCGCGAGCGTGTTGAAGCAGTGTGGGCAGCTCGCGACGATCCTCGTCACGCCCGCCTCGTTCAGGGTCTCGACGTTCGCTTGCGCGAAGGACTGGAACACGTACTCGTTGCCGGCGCGCCGCGCCGGGTCGCCGGTGCAGGACTCCCGGGGGCCGAGGATGGCGACGTCGAGTCCGGCGGCGAGCAGGAGCTTCGTCGTCGAGATCGCCGCCGTGCGGGCACGTTCGTCGAACGATGCCGCACATCCGACCCAGTACAGGATCTCGGGTGCCGGATCGCCGGGCTCGAGCACCCGGACGTCCAGACCGTCCGTCCACGCCGCGCGCTCCGTCTGTGGCTTCCCCCACGGGTTCGCGTTGCGCTCGACGTCGCGGAGCATCGTCTCGAGGTCCGCGGGCGGGTTCGAGTCGACCATGACGAGGCTCCGTCGGAGATCGACGATGTGGTCGACGTGCTCGATCGAGACCGGGCACACCTCGACGCACGCGCCACAGGTGACGCAGTCCCAGACGACCTCGTCCGTGACTGCAGTCGGGACGAGCGGCGTGAGGTCGCCGTTCGAGAGCACGGCGCGCCCGTCGGCGAACAGCTGGTCGCGGATGCCCATGACCAGGAGCTTCGGCGAGAGCGCCTTGCCGGTCGCGAACGCCGGGCACGCGTCCTGGCAGCGGCCGCACTCGGTGCACGACATCGCGTCGAGCATCTGCTTCCACGTGAGGTCGGCGGCCGAGCCCGCGCCGAAGCGCATCGCCGCCTCGTCCTCGGCCTCGAAGTCGAGCGGCTCGAGCCGTCCGCGTGCGCGCGTCCGCGAGAAGAAGACGTTGAGTGCCGCCGTCGCGATGTGCAGGTGCTTCGAGTGGGGCAGGTAAGTGAGGAACCCGAGGATGATCAGAACGTGCCCCCAGACGAAGACGCGCTCGAGCACCTCGGTCGTCGTGCCGTCGCCGAAGAGCGCGGAGAGCGCGTTCGAGACCGGTGACCACTCGGCGGGCCACGGGTTCAGCCCGAGCGCGATGAGCGTCGCGTGCCACAGGAGGAGCGTCGTGACGATGCCCGCGATCAGCGCGAGGATGAGGTCCGCCTCGCCGAGGTGGCTTCCCTCGAAGCGGCGTGGTCGGTGCACCTTGCGGATCCAGAACGCCGTCGCGACGCCGGCGAGCACGAGCACGGCGAAGAGGTCGACGAGGAAGGCGTACCAGCCCTGCCCCTCGAGCCAAAGGATCGGGGAGTTCTCGGGCAGCCACGGCTCACGATCGACGATCGCCGCGACCGCCATGAAGATCGTGGGGAACAGGACGAGGAAGCCCCAGAAGATGAACGCGTGCATCAGCCCCGGACCGATGCGCTGCAGCAGTTTCCTCTGCCCGAGGACGATCGTCGCCTCGTTTCGAGCACGGGCCGGAAGGTCGGAGACGCGCGACGTCGGCTTGCCGGCGCGGACGAGCCGGGTCAGGAAGAGGGCGCGCCGCGCGAACAGCGCACCGGCGACCGCGACCGCGACGACGAGCGCGACCGTCGAGGCGACGCTCGCCGCGCTGCTCAGCCGGTGCCTGCCTTCCTGAGCTCGGCGGAGATCGCCGGGACGACCTCGTGCAGGTCGCCGATGACCGCGTAGTCGGCACTCGCGAGGATCGGTGCCTCGGGGTCGATGTTCACCGCGAGGATCGCCTTCGCACCCTTGCACCCGGCCATGTGCTGCGTCGCGCCGGAGATACCGCACGCGATGTAGATGTCGGGCGCGATTTTCGTCCCCGTCTGACCGACCTGGTCCGTGTGCGGTCGCCAGCCGGCCATCGTCACCGCGCGCGAGCAGCCGACGGCACCGCCGAGCAGGCCGGCGAGCTCCTCGATGATCCCGAACCCTTCCGGCGACCCCGCACCGCGACCGCACGAGACGACGACCCTCGCCTCGGCGAGCGAGACGCCGCCCGCGCTCGAGCCGACTCGCTCGCGGACCGTGACGACGAGATCCTCGTCCCTCAGTGCCGGCGTGAACGACTCGACCGGCGCGGCCGCCCCCGCTGCGTCCTCGGCGGCGACGGCATGCGGCTGCACGGTCAGTAGCAGCGTGTCCGCGTGGACGCGGGCTTCCTCGAGCAGGCTTCCGCCCCAGCGGGTCCGTGTGACGGACGCCCCGTCGCCGGGCGTCGACGCGATGCAGTTGGCGGCGAGCGGCAAGTCCGTGATCGCCGCGACGCGGGCAAGCACCTCGTTCCCGCGAGGCGTGCCGCTCGCCACGACGGCCGACGGCGAGTGCGTCCCCATGACCTCGACGACCGCACGTGCGATCGCCGCCGGCGCGAAGCTCGCGAACGCGTCCCCCTCGGCGTGGTGGACGTGCTCGACTCCGGTCACCTCGACCCGCTGGCCGGCCGTCAAGGCATGCAGGGGCTCGCCCAGCCCGCGGGCGAACGCGAGGCTCTGCTGTGCCAGGTCACCGGGCTCCTCGATGTAGACGAGCGTCGGCACTACGCGACTCCGATCCGCTGCAGCACCTCGACGACAGCCGGCGCGGCGTCGGGGCCGTGGCCGAGGATCTCGGCCTCCTTGCCCTGCGACTCCGGGACGACGAGCCGGAGCTTCTCGAGACGTGGCTCCGGTCGCGCAGGTGAGCTCGAGTCGAGCGGCTTGCGCTGCGCGCGGAGCTTCGCGGGCACGGACGGATACCGCGGCAGGTTGAGGCCCTCGAGCACCGTCACGACCGCGGGCAGCGGAAGCACGTACACGTCGCGTCCGCCGGGGACCTCCTGCTCACAGCGGACCGAGCTGCCGTCCAGCGAGACGCCCTTGAGCCCCGTCGCGACCGGCCGGCCGAGCGCATAGGCCACGCGGATACCGATCTGGTACCCGCCCGAGTCGGCCGACTCGTTTCCGAAGCAGACGAGGTCGAACGGGCTGTTCGCCGCTTCGTCGGCACGGATCGCCTCGACGATCGCAGCAGCGGTCGCCTGCGGGTCCCACTCGTTCCCGTCCGTGACGAGGTGGATCGCGCGGTCGGCTCCGAGGGCCATCGCGTCGCGGAGCTGCTCCTCGGCCTCGGGAGGGCCGAGAGTCAACACGACGGACTCGCCCCCGTTCGCCTCGATCAGCCGGACCGCCTCCTCGACACCGCACTCCTCGTGCGGGCTGATCGTGAAGCCGAGGTGCTTCGTCTCGATCGCCTGCTCGTCGCCCGAGAGGACGATCTTGCCGCCGGTCATCGGCACGCGCTTCACGCAAGTCAAGATCCTCACGAGCGGATCCGCGTGTTCTCGGGGTCGAAGATCGGCGCCGAGCCGACGACGTCGAGCGTCACCGGGTACCGCTCGCCCATGTATTCGACGGCGAGCCGCGCTCCGACCTCGGCCTGATCCGGTGGGAGGTACGCCATCAGCACGTGCTTGCCGACGGACGGGGCGGCGCCGGCGCTCGTCACGTAGGATCGTCGCCCCTTCGAGTCGACGATCGGGTCGCCGTCACGCGTGAGGATGGGCTCGCGGCCCATCGGGAAGCGCGCGATTCCCGACTGCGACGTGTGGTCGTCGACCGTGAGCGTGCAGAGGATCGCCGCGGGCGGCTCCTCGCGGTGGCGGAGGTATGCCTCCTTCCCGACGAAGTCCTGGTCCTTCACCTTGCCCCAGGCCATGTCCGCCTCGACGACCGTGTACTCGCTCTCGAGCTCGGTGCCGAAGGCGCGATAGCACTTCTCGAGCCGGCCCGTCGTGCCGTAGACACCGATGCCGCAGGCCGCTGCGCCGTGCGCGCGACCGGCTTCCCACACCAGGTCCCACAGCCGTGCGCCCTGCTCGATCGGGACATACAGCTCCCAGCCGAGGTCGCCGACGTAGGAGATCCGCGAGGCGAGGACGCGCACCGGCCCGATCTCGATCGTGCGGCACGCCGCGAAGGGGAAGCCCTCGTGCGATACGTCATCGCTCGTCAGCGAGGCGAGGATGTCCCGCGCGCGCGGCCCCCAGAGGCCGAGTGTCGACCACGCGGAGGTGAGGTCGGCGAGCTGCGCCGAGCCGTCCGCAGGGAGGTTGTCCCGGAGCCACTTGTAGTCCGCCATGCCGTGGGCGCCGCCGGTGACGACACGGAACTGCTCGTCGCCGAGCCGCATGATCGTGAGGTCCGACTTGAACCCGCCGCTCGGTGACAGCCACGGCGTGTAGACGACCCGGCCGACGGCCGCGTCCACCTGCCGCATCGAGACCTGTTGCAACGCGCCGAGGGCACCAGGCCCCGTCACGTCGAAGATCGCGAACGCGGAGAGGTCGAAGATGCCCGCTCGGTCGCGCATTGCGAGGTGCTCGGCGTTGATGATCGGCGACCACCAGCGCGTGTCCCACTCGGCCTCGCGACGTCCGACACGCTCGCCGTACTCTTCGAGCAGCGGCGCGTTCGACTCGTACCACTGCGGCCGCTCCCAGCCTGCCGCCTCGAAGAAGACGGCGCCGAGCTCCTGTTCCCGGGCGTGGTAGGGCGAGAGCCGCACATCGCGGTTCGAGGCCCATTGCTCGAGCGGGTGCACGATCCCGTAGGTCTTGTTGAAGCCCTCGCCCGTGCGTGCCTTCACGTGGGCCGAGGCCTTCTGGTGCTCCCAGAACCTCGCCGCGTCCGAGGAGTGGAGGTCGATGTGCGACTCCCCGTGCACCATCCATTCGGCGAGCGACTTCCCGACGCCGGGGCCCTCCTTGATCCACACCGCCGCCGCCGACCACAGGCCCTCGACCTCGGGCAGCTCCCCGAGGATCGGCATCCCGTCGGGCGTCAGCGAGAGGATCCCGTTGATCGCGTGCTTGATGCCGACCGTCTCGTCGCCGACGATCGACGGCATCAGCTCGAGTGCCTGCTCCATCTGCAGGGTGAAGTCCTCCTGCGTGAACGGGAACTCGGTGGGCGAGAGCGACGCCTCCTCGACGGAAGGCAGGTCCTCGGGCTCGTACAGGATCGCGCGGTGGGCGTACGACCCGATCTCGAGGCCGGACCCGTGCTGGCGCTCGTACATGTTCGTGTCCATGTCGCGCACGATCGGGAACTCGATGTCGCCCTTCGCGTCGGCGAACCAGTGAGTCGGGCCGATGTCGATCATCTGGTGGACGGCGGGCGTCAGCGGGATCGAGGCCCCGGCCATACGGGCGAGCTTCGGGCTCCAGACGCCGCACGCGATGACGACGACCTCCGCCTCGATGTCGCCTTCCGTCGTCCGCACCCGCCGGACGCGGCCACCCTCCACGTCGATCCCGACGACCTCGGTGTTCGCCTGCACGGTGAGCCGTCCCGACTCCTGCCCGCGCTCGCGCATGATCGTCCCGGCACGCAACGAGTCGACGACGCCGACCGACGGCGTGTAGAAGCCGCCGACGATCACCGTCTCGTCGATGAAGGGGACGAGCTCCTTCACCTCGGCCGGTGTCACGAGCGAGACGGGCTCGATGCCCCACGACTTCGCGGACGCCATCCGGCGCCGCAGTTCTTCCATCCGCTCCTCGGTACGCGCGACTTCGATCCCGCCCGACTCCGTGAAGACGCCCATCTCTTCGTACTGCCGCACGCTCTCGAGCGTCAGCTGCGTCATCTCCTTCGAGTGGTCGACCGGGAAGATGAAGTTGGACGCGTGCCCGGTCGAGCCGCCCGGGTTCGGGAGCGGGCCCTTGTCGAGGAGGACGACGTCCGACCAGCCCTGGTCGGTGAGGTGGTACGCGACGGAATTACCGACGATGCCGCAGCCGATGACGACTGCGCGGGCCTGGGGGGGAAGGGTCATTCACGCTCCTGCCTGATATATGAGTGGTCGAGTGTTGAATATATAACGCTCAGAGAACGCGGCGGATCGCGTCCTCGAACCCCGCCACGTGTCGTCGCATCGCGTCCTCCGCGCGGTCGCCGTCGCCGTCTCGGATCGCGGCGAGGAGCTCGCGATGCTCCCGCACTGCGTCCTCCAGGCGCGCGACGCGGTCGAGCGCGAGGAACCAGATCCGGAGGGTGAGGACGTAGTACTCGTTGAGCGTCTCCTCGAGGAACGCGTTGTGGGCGCAGTGGTAGACGTGACGGTGGATGCGCTGGTCGAGATCGATGAGCGCGCGCTCGTCCGGCCCGTCGTGCACGAGCTCGAGCTCCACGAGAAGGGCATCGATCGCCTCGCGGTCGGCCGGCGTTGCCCGCTCGGCCGCGAACCTCGCCGCCCGGGGCTCGAGCGTGTTCCGCACCTCCGAAAGCCCGGCGAGGTCGCGCACGTCGACGCCCGAGACGAACATCCCCCGCCGGGGATACACCTCGACCAGGCGTTCGCGGGCGAGCGCACGTAGCGCCTCGCGGACCGGCGTCCGACCGAGGCCGAGCCGCTCCATGAGCTCCCGCTCGGAGACGAGCGAGCCCGGTGGCAGCTCGAGCGTGACGATGAGCTCGCGGATGCGGTAGTACGCCTGGTCCGAGAGCGAGCGTGCGTCCGCCGCTTCGGGCTGGTGGATGGAGAGCGCGGGTGTAGTCATCGACGACGGTCACCCGGCGGGAGCGTGAAGCCCCCGCCGGGCAACTCGATCACTTCAGCCAGGAGTTGACCTTGGCCTTGTTCTTCGCGACCCACGCAGCGGCCGCCTTGTCCTTGTCCATGTGCTTTCCGGAGATGAGGTTGGACACGAAGTTCTGGTCGGCCGACGTCCACTTGAACTTCCTGACCACCTTGAGCGCCGGCGATCCGCTCTTCGCGAACTCGCTCGAGACGAACTTGTCGAGCGTCGGGTACCCCGCGTACTCGCATGCGTGGTTGCCCTTTGCCTTCTCGTCGTCGATGCAGCCCTTGAACCGCTTCGGTAGCTGGACGCGATACAGGTCGTAGATCGCGTTCAGATACTGCGGGTCGTACCAGTAGAAGATCACGGGCTTGTGCTGCTTGTAGAGCGTCGTCCAGCGCGCGACCTGTGCTGGCTCGGCTCCCGAGACGACGTGTTTCAGGTTGAGCCCCAGCTCCTTGATGAGTGCCCGGTCCTTCTGGACGTAGGACGGATCACCGCCCAGGAACGTGCCTGCGTTCGGTGACGACTCTGCCGTCTTGAAGACGCTCTCCTTGCCCTTGAGACCCTTCCACGTCTTGAACTGCGGGTACTGCTTGAGCAGGTAGCGCGGGATGTACCAGCCGATGATCCCGGCGATCCCGTTGTTGCCGACCGGGACGATGGACTTGGTCGTCACGTACTTCTTGTTGGACTGGACGAGGGAGTTGTCCCAGTCCTCGAGCACGACGTCGATCTTCCCGTCCGCCATCGCCTGGAATGCCGGCTGGCCTTCCGTGATGTTCGTCACCGTGACCTTGCACTTGAGCTTCTTCTCGAGGACGTTCTTGACGACGTAGACGTTCGCCGTCGAGCCCACCCACGAGTTCTCGTTCAGGCTGACGTCGCCGCATGCGGCCTGCCTAGAACCGCCTGCCGATGCCACGGCGACGGCGACGAGCGCCGCGACGGCCGCGGCGAGTGTGACGAGGCCGATCCCCCTGCCCCGCTGACGATCTGACATCCGACCACCCTCCTTCGTCGATACATGACTCATGCGATGTCCTCCTTCCTCGCCTGCCGTGCCCCCTGCGTGACGCGGTCGAGCGCGATCCCGAGCGCCAGGATGGCGATCGAGGCGATCACGCCCTGACCGAACTGGCCGCGGACGAGGCCCTGCGCGACCTCGTAGCCGAGGCCGCCCGATCCCACGAGGCCGCCGATCACGACGACGGCGAGCACCATGATGATCCCCTGGTTGACGCCGAGCATGATCGCGTCCCCGGCCAGCGGGATCTTCACCTTCCGCACGATCTGGGCACGCGTCGCCCCGAACGCGCCCGCCGCCTCGACCGTCTCCGGAGCGACGTCCTTCAGGCCCCGCTCGACGAGCCGGACGACGACGGGGAAGGCGTAGAGCACCGCGGCCACGATCCCCGGCACGATCGAGACCGGCATGAGATAGATGAACGGGATGATGTAGACGAGCTGCGGCAGAGTCTGCAGCACGTCTGAGATCGGGCGCATGATCCCCGAGACGGTCCGGCTCTCCGACGCCCAGACGCCGAGGCCGAAGCCGAGGACGACGGCGATGAGTGTGGCGACCAGGACCTGCGAAAGCGTGTCCATCGCGAGCGCCCAGACGCCCATGAAGCCGATGAGGGCGAGCATGAAGAACGTCGTGATCGCCGGCCGCAGGCCCGAGACGACGAAGGCGATGACGACGAGCCCGCCCAGCGTCGTGAACCACGGCGCCTCGACGAGGAACGCCTGCAGCGGCAGCAGCAGCTTCGTGAGGATGAAGTTGCCGATCGCCTCTGTGACCTGGAAGACCCACGTCGTCGGGTCGGCGACGTAGTCGAGCACCTTCTGGATCTGGGCGAGGAGCCACTCCTGCGCGGTGACGGTGCGCTGCCGAATGCCGGCGCTGTCGGGGAAGTTGCCGCTCACGCCGATCGCCTTGGCGACGACGATCGTCCCGGCGATCACTACCGCGACGACGAACGACTCGATCCGCAGCCGTCGCTTGGCCGCTGCGTCGAGATGCCGCTTGGTCGGATCGGTCCGGTCGGCGATCGCTTCCGTGATCCGGTCGAACGCCATCGCCATGACGACGATCACGGTGCCCGCGAGGATCGCGAGCGCCGGATTCGAGAACAGGCCCGAGTTCACGACCGCGCCCAGGCCGCCGCCGCCGATGAGGCCGGCGATGACCACCATCGAGAGGGCGAACATGATCGTCTGGTTGAGCCCGAGGAGCAGCATGCGCCGGGACATCGGGAGCTGCACCTTCGTGAGCATCTGCCGGTTCGTGGCGCCCATCGACGCCGCGGCCTCTACCGTGTTCACCGGCACGCGGCGGATGCCGAGCGCGGTGATCCGGATGCAGGGCGGGATCGCGTAGATCATCGTCGCGACGACCGCTGCCGCGTAGCCGATCGAGAAGAAGAGGACGACCGGCATGAGGTAGGCGAACGCGGGGACGATCTGCGCGGCGTCGAGGAACGGCGTGATCGCGCGGTCGAAGCGCCGTGACCGGCCGGCTGCGATTCCCAAGGGCACGCCGATGAGGACCGACAATCCGACCGCGGCGAGCATGAGCGCCAGCGTCTCCATGCTCTCGGCCCACAGGCCGGAGATCGCGAACGTCGCGAACGCGCCGAGCGCCCAACCGCCCGCTCGCAGACCGCCGAAGCGCCAGGCGAGGAGCGTCCCCGTGACCGTCGTCCCGATCCACGTGAGCCAGGTCAGCAGGTCGTTGAACCACGTCACGAGGTTGTCGGCGAAGACGCGGAAGGCGTCGAAGATGCTGAAGAGGAGCCCGCCGCCGCCCTCGAGCCGCTGGTCGATGAGGTAGGTCTGGATGGAGTCGAAGCGCGCCTGCAACCCGTTCCAGACGAGGTCGTTGGGCCACGGGTACTCGGTCTTCCAGCCGCGGTACGCGAGCCACATGACCGCGACGATGGCGGCGACCTGGACGATCTTTCCTCGCCACCAGGGGACGTGCGAGACGACCGGGGTCGTGACGGCCCGTGCCTCCGTGATCGTCGACACGGTGGAGCTACCCCTCCTCTTCGGCGATCGCCCGCAGGACGGCGTCGCGGTCGACGATCCCGACGATCCGATCGTCCTCGATGCAACAGACCGGCAGGCTGCTCGCAGCGAGAGCCGGCAGCGCCCGGCGCATGGTCGTCCGCACGTCGAGCTTCGGCCCCTCGGTCGAGTCCTCCGGCTGCGGGTCCCGCATGATCCAGCGCAGCGTCAGGACGTGGCTGCGCGCGATGTCGCGCGTGAAGTTCTCGACGTACTCGTCCGCCGGCGAGCCGACGAGCTCCTCCGCCGTACCGAGCTGGACGATCGCGCCGTCGCGCATGATCGCGATGCGGTCGCCGAGCCGCAGCGCCTCGGGGAGGTCGTGCGTGATGAACATCGTCGTCTTGCCGATCTCGCGCTGCAGCCGCGTGACCTCGTCCTGCATGTCGCGGCGGATGAGCGGGTCGAGGGCGCTGAAGGGCTCGTCGTAGAGCATCACGTCCGGGTTCGCGGCGAACGCGCGCGCGACGCCGACGCGCTGCTGCATCCCGCCAGACAGCTGATCCGGGAACTGGTTCGCGACATCCTCGAGGCCGACGAGCTTCAGCACCTCCTCGGCGCGCCTCTGGCGCTCCTTCTTGCCCATGCCCTGCACCTCGAGCCCGAACGCGACGTTGTCGATCACGCGGCGGTGGGCCAGGAGACCGAAGTGCTGGAAGACCATCGAGACGGAGTTGCGGCGGAGGTTGCGAAGCTCCGTGCGGTCCGCCGCCATCACGTCGTGGCCGACGATCTCGATCTTCCCCGCCGTCGGCTCGATGAGGCGGATGAGCGTTCGCACGAGCGTCGACTTGCCCGACCCCGAGAGCCCCATGACGACGAACACCTCGCCCGGCCAGACCTCGAGGGAGACGTCCCTGACCGCGACGACGCAGCCGGTCCTCTCCCGCTGCTCGGCGCGTGGCAGGTCGGCGTCCGGCGACCCGACCAGCTTGTCCCCGTTCGGACCGAAGACCTTCCAGACCCCCTCGGCCCGGATCGCCGGCGGGACCGTGTAGTCGATGCGGTGCCTCGGTGCCTCGACGGCTGGCTCGGCGGTCTCCGTCATGCGCGCGCCGCTGATATATCACTCCGCTTCGCGTGTGTCTACCTGGCAACACGCGACGGCCCGGCAGTACCGGGCCGTCGGCGTTTCTGCCCCAGGTGCGCTACGCGAGCGCCGCGGCGACCACGCTGCAAAAGATCTCGAAGTCGCTGTCGAGATCCGGATGCGGCCCCTTCTCGCTGCTGACGGTCTGCGAGATGAGCTCGCCCGTCGACGCGTCGATGAGGAGCGTGAACGTCACCGAGCCCGCGTCGCGCGTGAGCACGCGCCCGTTCGGGAGCTTGATCTGCTCCGGAAGGCCCTTGAACGTGTTGACGAACGTGAGCGTTCCGTCGCCGTTGTCGATCGGCTCGTCGTTTCCGGTCACGTGCTGCGCGACGTGGAAGACGATCGACTTCCCGCTCCCCGCGGCAGTGAACGTCTGCTGGAGCTCGAAGTTGTCCTTGAACGTGTTGTCCGCGTAGAGGGTGAAGTTGTCGACCCCTCTGACCACGCTCGTGCCTGCGATGCCGCAGATCTCGTCATCGAAGGTGTCGCTGAAGTTCTCGTGCGTGTGGAGGACGGGCGCCGAGGCCGCTCCGACCCCTGCGCCGGCAAGCGCCGCCACACCGGTACTCGCGACAGCCAGCGCCATCGCCAATCGGATGCTTCGAGTCATCGTGGTCCTCCTCTGTTCGTGTGTCATCTGCCGCTGCCCCAATCGATGAAGCGCGGTCTCCCCTTGCCGGTCGTGATGCGTTGGAGGTTGCCGCCGTCGCGGTCGATGAGCGCGAGGCTGTAGCTATCGCCCGACTCGATGCGGAAGACGATCTGCTCGCCGTCCGGCGAGAAGGAGCCGGCGAACGCGTTCTCGGTTCCCGCCGTGAATCGGGTCAGGTTCTTCATTCCCGATCCGTCGGGACGGATCGTGACGAGATTGGCGGACTCGTTGGGCCGGACGAAGTCGGCGTTCGTCGTCAGGACGATCAGCTTCCCGTCCGGAGACCAGTCGTGCTTGATCGCGACCTCCCAGGAGTACGGCGTGATCCGGTGGAGGCCGGTTCCGTTCGGTCGTACCGCGAACAGCGCCTGCTGCTCGTGGCTCTTCTTGATCCGGACGAACGAGATCCACTTGCCGTCGGGCGAGAAGTTCGGATCGGTATCGCAGCCGCACTCGTCCCCCGCGAAGGGGTTCCTCGTGACGCGGCGCTGGGCGGTGCCGTTCGAGCGCATCAACCAGATGCCGTTCGCGCTTATGTCGGACTCGTACGCGATCCACTTGCCGTCCGGCGAAAAGGAGGGTTGCCCGCGTTCCCCCGTCGGCGTCAGGTTGCGAATGACGCTGCCCGACGGGGACAAGAGCGTGATGCCCCCGCCACTCTGAAACTCAGCCTCGGCAACGATCGTCTTGCCGTTCGGAGACCAGTCGGGATTCCCCGCGTTTACGACGTGAGTGATCTGCTTCACCCCGGATCCGTCGGGCCGGATCGTGAAGAGCTGGTAGTGCTCGGGACGAAGCTCCTGGGCGTACACGATCAGACCGTTCCGACCGGGGGTCGTGGACTGCGCGCCCTGTGCGACGCCCAGGACGCTCACCGCCGCGACCATCAGAGCGAGGAACAGCTTGTTCGGTCTGACATTTCTCCTAGAGGTCATCTGGTTGCTCCTTTCGTTGTCCGCTGCGCTCCGACGAGGGGCGCAGCAGCGCAGCTCCACCGACGGCTGCCAGCGCCGCACCCGCACCCGCGACGACGCCGATCCCCGCCTCCGTCCAGCTGAACCCGCCGTCGACGCGCACGACGATCGGAGTCGTGCTCGTCGTCGGCTCCTCGGCTGCGAGCGCGGGCGTCGTCGTGAGAGCGAGAGCGGCGAGCAGCGGTCCTATTCGCCGTCCACGGATGTGTTTGGTGCCCATGCCGCCGACGGTGATCCAGGCCGGTTAAGTGGAGCGGCGATTCGGACCTAAGCCGCGGTAGAGAACCGGGGGTACTCCGCCCTTGTCACGGCTCGGACGCAGGAATACGGTCCGCACCAGTCCAGAAGGAGCGCTATGGAGTTCCGCCTGCTCGGGCCTCTCGAGGTCGACGACGACGGCAAGCCGATTTCCCTCGGCGGCGCGAAGCAGCGAGCGCTATTCGCCCTTCTGCTGCTCGATCGTGGCCGGGCGGTCTCGACGGACAGGCTCGTTGAGGAGATCTGGGCGGGGGAGCCGCCGCAGACCGCCTCGAAGAGCATCCAGGTCTACGTCTCCGGTCTTCGGAAGCTGCTCGGCGACGGGCGGATCGTCACCCGCGAGCGTGGCTACGAGCTCCGGGCCGAACCGGGAGAGACCGACGTCGACCGCTTCGACGACCTCGTTCGAATGGCATCTGATGCACCTGTCGCGGACGCGGCGGTACTCCTCCGAGACGCACTCGCCCTCGTCCGTGGGAGGCCGCTCGAGGACATCTCGCTCGAGCCGTGGGCGGCAGCGGAGGCGACCCGGCTCGAG
>DASTWH010000304.1:0-2669 GCA_035758735.1 Gaiellaceae bacterium | reverse complement strand
GTGGTCGACCGGCGCTCCGTCAAGGAGCCGCTGCAGACCGGCCTGAAGGCCATCGACTCGATGATCCCGATCGGCCGGGGCCAGCGAGAGCTGATCATCGGCGACCGCGGCACCGGCAAGACGGCGATCGGCGTCGACGCGATCATCAACCAGCGCGGCGGCGACGTGATCTGCATCTACGTCGCGGTCGGCCAGAAGGCCTCCACCGTGGCCCAGGTCGTCGAGCGGCTCCGCGACGCGGGCGCGATGGACTACACGATCATCGTCCAAGCCCCCGCGCAGGAGGCCGCCCCGATCAAGTGGATGGCGCCGTTTGCCGGCGCCGCGATGGGCGAGTACTTCCTCTTCAACGGGAAGCACGCGCTCGTCATCTACGACGACCTCACGAAGCACGCCGATGCGTACCGGCAGCTCTCGCTGCTCCTGCGCCGGCCGCCCGGCCGCGAGGCGTTCCCCGGCGACGTCTTCTACCTCCACTCGCGGCTGCTCGAGCGCGCCTGCAAGCTCTCCGACGAGGAGGGCGGCGGCTCGCTGACCGCGCTCCCGGTGATCGAGACCCAGGCCGGCGACGTCGCGGCCTACATCCCCACGAACGTGATCTCGATCACGGACGGGCAGATCTTCCTCGAGTCGAGCCTCTTCTACTCGGGGATCCGCCCGGCGATCAACGTCGGCATCTCGGTCTCCCGCGTGGGCGGGAACGCCCAGACGAAGGCGATGAAGAAGGTCGCCGGCCGCCTGCGCCTCGACCTCGCCCAGTACCGCGAGCTCGAGGCGTTCGCGCAGTTCGGCTCCGAGCTGGACGCGTCGACCCAGCAGTCGCTCTCGCGCGGCGAGCGCATGGTCGCGACCCTCAACCAGCCGCAGTACCAGCCGTGGCGCGTCGAGGAGCAGGTCGTCGCGATCTACGCCGGGATCAACGGCTACCTCGACGGCGTGCCGGTTCCCCAGGTGCCGCGCTTCCAGGAGGAGCTCCGCGAGACGCTGCGGTCGGAGGGCGCGATCTACCGGACGATCGGCGAGAGCGGCGACCTCTCCGACGAGACGACCGAGAAGCTCGACGCCGCCCTCGCGAAGTTCGTCCAGGGCTTCAACGTCGAGGAGGAGAAGGGCCTCGTCGGCTGAGCCATGGCCTCCGTCCAGGACTACAAGCGTCGGATCCGCTCGGTCCGCAACACGCGCAAGATCACGCGTGCGATGGAGCTCGTCGCGGCGGCGAAGCTCCGCCGCGCGCAGGCGCGCATCGAGGCGATGCGGCCGTACGCCGACACGATGCGCGAGCTGATCGCGGGCGTGGGGCGGGCCGCCGGGTCGGGCTCCGTGCGGCTGCCGCTCCTCCAGCAGCGCGACGAGCCGGCGTCGACGCTCGTCATCCCGCTCACGGGCGACCGCGGGCTCGCGGGCGCGTTCAACGCGCAGGTGACCCGGCGCGCGTTCGCCGTCGAGCGCGAGCTGCTCGACGCGGGGCAGGCCGTGCGCTGGCTCGGCGTCGGCAAGCGGGGCCGCTCGACGCTGACGTTCCGCCGCCGGGAGCTCTCGGGCGAGTTCACCGGGTTCACGGACGCACCCGGGTATTCGGACGCGCAGGCGATCGCCCACCGCGCCTCGGAGCTCTTCGTCGAGGGCGAGGTCGACCGGGTCGTGCTCGTCTACAACACGTTCGTCTCGGCCCTGACCCAGACCGTCACGGAGCAGGAGATCCTCCCGATCTCCGCAGACGTGCTCGAGACCGACGAGGAGGAGCGGCGCGACGACGCGCTCCGCGGCGACTTCATCTTCGAGCCCGAGCCGGAGGAGATCCTCGAGCGGCTCCTGCCGGTCTACGTCGAGACGCAGATCTACCGGGCGCTGCTCGAGTCCACGGCCTCCGAGCAGGGCGCGCGGATGACCGCGATGCGGAACGCGTCGAAGAACGCCGGCGAGCTGATCGACAGCCTGACGCTGCAGATGAACCGCGCCCGCCAGGCCGAGATCACGCAGGAGATCCTCGAGGTCGTCGCCGGCGCCGACGCGCTGTCCTAGGTGCGCGAAGCGGGAATCCGCCGAGCGGATTCCGGCCGCTCGATCCCTCGCCTGCGGCGAGGGCAGATCCCTGAAGGCGTCCCGCTTCGCGGGCCGCGACTGCCTCCTTGCCGACGCCGAACCGCCGCAGGCATAAGACCCTGCAAAGCGGCCACTAACCTCGTCGCGAAAAATCCGTCTCAGATTGGGATGCGGGTGTCGAACAGGGGGTATGCTCCCACGCGCATGACCACGAGGGAGCCGCGCATCCCGTGAGCACGACCGCGAGAGAAGACGCCGCCGTCGCCCGTGAGATCGGCGAGTCCGACGGGACACTGTCCGAAGGCGTAGTCGACGACACGACGGGCGAGGTTCGCGCCCGCGGCTACTGGGAGCAGGTCTGGCGCCGGTTCAGGCGCGACCGGGTCGCGCTCGCGAGCATCTTCTTCCTCGTCCTCGTCGTCCTGATCTGCTACCCGGGCGCGACGATCGCCGAGAAGATCGTCGGCCACAGCCCCGACGATCCGTTCCCGGACGGGATCGACGACGGCCTGATCCCCGTCGGCCCGTGGCACGAGGTCTACAACCCCTTCACCGGCCAGCAGGACATCCTCGTCCTGGGCGCGTCGGACACGCTGGGCCGCGACGAGTTCCTGCGGCTCCTGTAC
>DASTWH010000271.1:0-2032 GCA_035758735.1 Gaiellaceae bacterium | reverse complement strand
AACGTGCGGATCGCAAGGCTTGTCCGCATAAACATGCCGCGGCGGAAGATCGTCGGCCTCCACAGATAGACCACGCCGAAGACGATCAGCACCAGAGCGAAGAGCGTCCAAAACATGGGCCTACTACTGCTTTTTACGTGCTGGCGTGTCATCCCGAGGGTAGAAGTAGAGACCCGGTCGGCCTCGAAGGTGCGAGAGGCTGACGACCTCACCGGAGTCGCTTGTCAGCGAGAAGTCCGGAGCCGGTCTTCCTTCCTCAACCATGCTGCGATCGTACCGAGCGTTGTCGCGTTGACTCGCCACCGGAGGCGTGTCAGGCTCGTTCGTCGTGGCTGCGTTGGAGCCGTACGCGCTCGGCCCGGGCGAAGGGAGAGTTATCGACTTGGGCGACTTCGCGGTGACCGTGAAGGCGAGCGAAAGCGAAACGGGCGGTGTCGTGTCGGTTCTGGAAAACGAAGAACCGCCCGGGTTCGGACCGCCGATACATGTTCACCACGACTGCGCGGAGGCGTTCTACGTGCTCGCGGGCGAATACATCATGAATCTCGAGGATCGCGAGGTCGTCTGTCCGGCCGGGTCGTTCATCTTCATTCCGAAGGGCACACGGCACGGGTTCCGGGTCGGGAACGTGCCGAGCCGGAAGCTCAACTTCTACTTTCCCGCTTCGATGGTCGCCTACTTCGACGATCTCGCCGAGGCGCTCCAGCGGGACAGCGTCAGCGAGAGCGAGCTCGCGGGCATCGCGGACGCACATCAGATGGAAATCGTCGGGCCGCCGTCGGAGCGGTACGTCTAGCAATCATTCCCGGCTACTGGGAATACCAAGCAGGCCTTCCTTCTTCGACCACAGCGATCCTACGCCCCGGTCAACCGGTCGTAGTAGGCGCTCGCGATCTCCAGAACCTGCTCCTCGGAGACGGACCCCGGCCGCCCGAATAGTTCGACGGTGTACGCGATTGCACCGTTGGTGAATCCCACCCAGTAGCCCTCGAAGGGCGCTTGGTCCGATGTCCCGAGCCTCTCGATGTCCTCGGCTGTTGCGATCGAATGGACGCCGCGTCCGCCCGGAACGTCATCGACGTCGAAGGTGCTGTGGCGCACAGCGCAGCTCCTGGGGCATGGCTTCCTCACGTCTGTCTCCAGCCAGTCGAGTGCGCTCCTCGCCCCGTCTTCGGACGCGAGCTCGACAAACAAACTGACGACATGGGTGGATTGGCCAGGTGTGTGAGTCTCTCCGTAGAACCGTGTGTCCACGCCCGCGCTCTTGAAGCCGGCCCCCTGGAACACCTCGGTCATTTCTTCGTTGTCGGGGTCGACGGCGCGCTCACCGAGTGCCGCGATGAACTTTTCGAAGTCCACGGTCGTCTGCCGTGTCTCCTCGAGGTCAGGCTTCGACCCGGGCGCCTCCTCGGCTGTGACGAATCGCTCCGCGATCGGGAGAGGCGCGGCCGTCTCCGCATCGTCACCGCCGCAGGCGGCGAGCGTCACCAACGCCAACGCCGCCAGCAATGTGATCGTGAAGCGCACGGCAGTCGATCCTACGAAGTGCAGCACGGATCTACAAGCTGTCGAGGCCGCGGCGCTTCGCTACCCTCGCCGCGTGGCGGGGATCCATCCGTGGCTCGGGGGGACAGTGATCGCGGTCTGCGCGGTCGCGGCCTTCGCGGGCGGTCTCCTCTATTGGCGCGGCCGTGGGGCGGGGGCGATCACCACCCATCTCCTGTCGCTCGCGCAGACGCTGCTCGTCGCCCAGGTCGGGGTTGGCCTGCTGCTCCTCGCAGACGATCGCCGGGCAGCCGACCAGCTGCACTACGCCTACGGCGCCATGGCCCTCGGCGCGGCGCTCGTACCGTGGTTCTACGCGCCTGCGGCAGGGCGTCGCCGGCTGCTCTGGTTCGCGGGAACGACGGGCGTGGCGGGCGCGCTCGCCGTTCGCGCCTACCTGACGGGCTCTGCGTGAGACGCTTGTGGGAGAACGGGCTGGTGCGCGGCCTCGCGCTCGTCGCGCTCGTCTCGCTCGGCATCGTCCTGC
>DASTWH010000112.1:0-4536 GCA_035758735.1 Gaiellaceae bacterium | reverse complement strand
CCGTTCGCGCCGGAGGTGTACCGCGCGCCGTCGCCGTACCCGTACCGCGGGATCTCCTCAGACGACTCGATCGCGGCACTCGAGCACCTGTTCAAGGCCGATGTGGACCCGGCGAGCGTGGCGTGCCTCGTCCTCGAGCCGGTCCAGGGCGAGGGCGGGTTCCTCGCAATGCCGCCGGACTATCCGGCGAAGCTGCAGGAGCTCTGCCGCAAGCACGGCATCCTCTGGGTCAACGACGAGGTGCAGTCGGGAGTCGGCAGGACGGGGACGATGTGGGCGGTCGAGCAGTACGCCGGCGCGGAGCCCGACATGACGGTCTTCGGCAAGTCGATCGGTGGTGGGCTCCCGCTCGCCGGAGTCACGGGCGGCGCAGAGGTGATGGACGCGGTCCCGGCGGGCGGTCTCGGCGGCACGTTCGGAGGCAACCCGCTCTCGTGCGCAGCTGCGCTCGCGGTCCTCGACGTCGTGACCGAGCCCGGCTTCCTGCCGGGCGCGCGTGAGCTCGGCGCCACGCTCCGCGGTCGCCTCGACGAGATCGCGTCGCGGCATCCGGAGATCGGCGAGGTGCGGGGGCTCGGCTCGATGCTCGCGTTCGAGTTCACCGAGCGGACGCCGGATCGCGCCAAGGCGGTCGTCGACGCGGCGTTCGAGCGCGGTCTCGTGCTCCTGTCCTGCGGTCTCTACGGCAACGTGATCCGCCTGCTACCTCCTCTCAACATCGCGCCGGACGAGTTGGACGAGGGGCTCGCCATCCTGGAGGAGTCGCTTGGCGCCTGACGGTGCTGAGGCCCCCCCGGATATCAGCGTCAGAGGCCTGACAAAGCGTTACGGGGACGTCGTCGCGGTCGACGGAGTCGACCTCGACATCCGCGCAGGCGAGTTCTTCACGATGCTGGGCCCGTCGGGGTCGGGCAAGACGACGACGCTGCGGATGATCGCCGGCTTCGAGATCCCCGACGAGGGCTCGATCGAGCTCGCGGGCGAGGACGTCTCGCGCCTTCCTCCCTACGACCGACCCGTCAACACGGTCTTCCAGGACTACGCGCTCTTCCCGCACATGACGGTGCAGCAGAACGTCGAGTACGGGCTGATGGTGAAGAAGGTCAAGAAGGGCGAGCGGCAGACCCGTGCCCAGCAGGCGCTCGAGATGGTGCGCCTGGCGGGGTTCGGCGATCGCAAGCCGGGCCAGCTCTCGGGCGGGCAGCGCCAGCGCGTCGCGCTCGCGCGCGCCATCGTGAACAGGCCCAAGGTGCTCCTGCTCGACGAGCCGCTCGGCGCCCTCGACCTGAAGCTCCGCCAGGAGATGCAGATCGAGCTGAAGTCGATCCAGCGCGAGGTCGGGATCACGTTCGTGTACGTGACGCACGACCAGGAAGAGGCGCTCACGATGTCGGACCGGCTGGCGGTGTTCAACGCGGGGAGGATCGAGCAGGTAGGTCCGCCGGCCGAGGTGTACGAGCACCCCCAGAGCGAGTTCATCGCGGGGTTCGTCGGCGTCTCGAACGTGATCGAGCGCGACGGCCGCCGGTACACCGTTCGACCTGAGAAGATCAACCTCCTCATGGAGGGCGAGGCGCCTCAGGATGGGTCACACGTCGAGCGGGGCGTCGTGCGAGACGTCCAGTACGTGGGCCCGGTCACTCGCTTCCAAGTCACGCTCGACGACGGCGGCGAGCTGCAGGTGCTCGCTCAGAACCTCGAAGAGGGTTCGAGCGAGGTGTTCGAGGCAAAAGGGCGCCGGGTGTCGCTCGAGTGGCGCCCGGAGCAGGAGTCGGCGATAGACGAGTCGGAGGGAGGATCCGAATGAGACGGAAGCGCGTCGCGGTCTGGGCCGCGCTGGGGCTGCTCGTGGCAGCCCTGAGCGTGGTCGCTGCGGGTTGCGGTGGTGGTGACGACGGGGGCTCCGCGAGCGCGGAGATCGAGGGCCTCGGAACCACGCTGGAAGAGGTCCAGGCGAATGCCAAGAACGAGGGCAAGGTCGACCTCGTGGCCTGGGCATATTACGTCGAGGACGGCTCGAACGACCCGGAGGCCGACTGGGTAACGGGGTTCGAGAAGGATACGGGGTGCGACGTGTCGACGAAGGTCGCGAATACGTCCGACGAGATGGTGACGCTCATGAAGACCGGTCAGTACGACGGCGTGTCGGCATCGGGCAACGCGTCGCTCAGGCTCGTCGCCGGCGGCGACGTGGCGCCGGTGAACCTGGACCTGGTCCCGAACTACGCGGACGTCTACGAGGACCTGAAAGGTCAGCCGTACAACACGGTCGACGGGGTGCCATACGGAATCCCGCACGGGCGCGGAGCGAACGTGCTCACGTGGCGGACCGACATCGTCAAGCCTGCTCCCGACAGCTGGAGCGTCGTCTTCGACCCGAACTCCCCGTACAAGGGGAAGGTCACCGCGTACGACGACTCCGTGTACATCGCCGACGCCGCGGTGTACCTGATGGCGACGCAGCCGGACCTCAACATTACGAACCCGTACGAGCTAGACGACGAGCAGTTCCAGGCCGCGGTCGACCTGCTGAAGGCGCAGAAGGCGCTCGTCGGCGAGTACTGGGCCGACTACGCGAAGGCGGAGGCGTCGTTCACCTCCGGGAACACCGTTGTCGGCACGACCTGGCAGTCGATGACGAACTTCATGAAGAACGAGAAGGTGCCGGTGGAGTCGACCTTCCCGAAAGAGGGGGCGACCGGGTGGTCTGACACCTGGATGATCAACTCCAAGGCCGCGCATCCCAACTGCATGTACCTGTGGATGAATCACATCATCGACCCGCAGACGAACGCGACGCAGACCGAGTACTACGGCGAAGCGCCGGCGAACTCCAAGTCGTGTGCTCTCATGTCCGACCCGAACTTCTGCGCGGACTACCACGCGGACGATCCGGACTACTGGAAGAACGTCTACTACTGGATCACTCCCCTTGCCGACTGCGGCGACGATCGTGGTGAGGTCTGCAAGGACCACAGCGAGTGGGTCCAGGCATGGACCGACATCAGGGGTAGTTGACCTCGATCGACCACGCTGAGACGCCGCCCCGGGAATCCCCGGGGCGGCGTCTGTCCACGTTCCTCTACCGGCGACCGCGCCTGCGGCTGGCGGCCCTGCTCGCTACACCCATCGGCTGGCTGGGCATCGCGTACCTCGGCTCCCTCGCCGTGCTCTTCATTGCGGCGTTTTGGCAGCTCGATCCGCTGGCCACTCACGTCGTCCACGAGTTCACGCTCGACAACTTCCGGACGCTCGTCCAGGAGCCCGTCTACCGGACGATCACGCTCCGTACGGTCGGGACGGCGGCCGCCGTGACCATCACCGATGCGATCCTCGCCTTCCCGATCGCCTACTACATGGCGCGGGTCGCAACGCCGAGGGTGCGAGCCGCGCTGGTGGTTGCAGTGCTCACGCCGCTCTGGGCGAGCTACCTGGTGAAGGCCTACGCCTGGCGGATCATCCTCCAGGAGGACGGACTCCTGAACTGGGCGCTCGATCCGTTCGGCCTCTCGGGTCCTGGGTTCGGAAAGTACGCGCTCTGGCTCGTCTTCTCTTACCTCTGGCTTCCGTTCATGATCCTGCCGATCTACGCGGGGCTGGAACGCCTTCCGAGCTCCGTCCTCGAAGCGTCCGCCGACCTCGGTGCGCGGGGCTTTCGCACATTCCGGAGCGTGGTCCTGCCGATTGCGTTGCCGTCCGTGATCGCCGGCTCGATCTTCACGTTCTCGCTCACACTCGGCGACTACATCGCGCCGCAGATCGTCGGCACGCGCCAATTCATCGGAAACGTCGTGTACGCCAACGTCGGCGTGGCCGGCAACCTGCCGCTCGCCGCCGCGTTCGCCACGGTGCCGGTCATGATCATGGTCATCTATCTCCTGCTCGCCCGACGGGCAGGGGCCTTCGAGAACCTGTAGGCACGATGGTCGAGTCTCGTGGGCTGCGGTGGTTCCTGAGGGCGGCCAGCGCATTCACCCTCGGCTTCATCTACCTGCCGCTGTTCGTCATTTGCCTGTACGCGTTCAACGAGCGCCGCACGACGGCGTGGCCCATCGAGGGACTGTCGCTCCAGTGGTTCGAGAAAGCCGTCAACAACCAAGGCGTCCGCGATGCATTGTGGACGTCGGTGAAGGCGGGCCTCGGCGCGACCGTAATCGCCGTGCTCCTGGGAACGCTGGCCGCAATCGCAGTGTCGCGCTACCGCTTCTTCGGCCGGGAGACGATCTCGTTCCTCGTCATCCTTCCCATCGCTCTTCCGGGCATCGTCACGGGGATGGCGCTGAACGCGACGTTCCGAACCTGGGGGATCGATCTCGGCCTGTTCACGGTCATCGTGGGCCATGCGACGTTCTGCATCGTCGTCGTCTACAACAACGCCGTCGCGCGAATGCGACGGATCTCAGGGTCGCTCGACGAAGCCTCGATGGACCTCGGTGCCGACTCCTGGCAGACGTTCCGCTACGTAACCGCGCCGCAGATCTCGACGGCGATCATCGCCGGCTCCCTGCTCGCGTTCGCCCTGTCCTTCGACGAGGT
>DASTWH010000255.1:0-2772 GCA_035758735.1 Gaiellaceae bacterium | reverse complement strand
AGACAGTTCCAGAGCCTGCACAGGAGGTGAAGTGGCAATGGCGATGCTGACGACCTACCGCGACCCGTTGCTGAGCAACCCTTTCCGGCTGATGGACGAGTTGCTGCGCGGGTCGAACGGCAACGGCACGGCCGGTGGCTTTACCCCACCGCTTGAGGTGCAGGAGAGCGAGGACGAGTACCTCGTCCTGCTCGACTTGCCCGGTGTGAACCCCGACGAGGTGACGATCGAGATCAACGACCAGGTTCTGACGATCGCAGGTTCACGTCCAGCGACCGAGTCCGGCGCAGTGCAGCTCTCCGAGCGGCCTTCGGGGGCATTTGCGCGGACGCTTACCTTGCCAAAGGGCGTCGACGACAACCAGGTGGTCGCGAACTACAACGACGGCGTCCTCGAACTGCACGTCCCGAAGCCGGCCGAGCAGCGCCCAAGAAAGATCACGATCGGCTCCGGAGCGCAGAAGACGATCAGCCAGTAACCGGGGCTCCCGGCGAACAGGGGGATGGGGAGGCTGCAGAAGAGCAGCAGCCTCCCCACCGGGACGGGTCGAACGGACAAGCGATTGGGTCGGCACGAGAGCGACTTTTACGCTGTGCTCGGCATCGGGCGCGACGCGACAGCCGCCGAGATCGGGCGTGCCTACAGGCGCGCCGCCCGCGCAACGCACCCTGACACCCATCCCCACGAACCGACTGCCGCAGAACGCTTCAGAACGATCACGATCGCCTACGAGACCCTCAGGAACCCGCGCCACCGCGCCGCCTACGACCGCCTCCAACCGAGATCCAGCGGGGATCGCCCCGCGCCACCCAGGCACTCGAGGCCACCTGCCGTCAGGCCGGTACAGCTTGGTCGCAAGCATCAGTCAACCCCCTCAGCACAGCACTTGCGAATGCGGATCGACCGCGTTCGACCCACTCCCGAACCCGAACCCGACCTCATTGCACTCGCAACGCTCCTCGCACACCTGAACCGAAGGTGGCGCGAATTCGAAGAGTCACACCCTTGGCACTCTGGCCGCCGCTAGCGCATGGACCAAGACGGTGCCTGCACTGCATGGCCGCGAGTAGGCCGGGCGTGGTGTCACTCCATGAGCAGAACGAGGCCGAGAACGAGCAGCACTCCGAGCGCGAGCAGAGTTCGCGTCGGGTGGCTGACTCGTCCTTCCGCCCATAACGCAAGCCCGGCCAGTCCGAAGAGGACGGCGAGCGCGGTGAGGGCGACACCAAGGGTGAGCATCAGCCGCTCCCTTCCGGCGCGACGGTGCGGGCGGTGCCGTCATCGCTCTCGGCAGGCGGTCCCGCCTGGTCTGGCGCTCTTGGGCGCAGCAGCGATCCGAGCACAGCGGCGCTGAGGGTCAGGACGATGACCGCGAGGGAGGCATAGATCGGGATTGCGTAGACATCGGCGAGCAGCATCTTGGCGCCGACGAAGACGAGGACTGCGGCGAGTCCGAGGTTGAGGTAACGAAAGCGCTCGATCATCCCGGCGAGCACGAAGTAGAGCGCGGCGAGCCCGAGCAGCGAGAACGCGTTTGCTGCGTAGACGATGAACGTCTCTCGCGTGATGGCGAAGATCGCCGGGATCGAGTCGACAGCAAACACGACGTCGAAGGTCGCGACGAGCGCGAGCGCAGCGAGGAGCGGCGTCGCCGTGCGAACGCCCTCGTTGCGCACGATGAGCCGGTCGCCGTGGTACTCGGTCGTGAGCGGCATGACCCGCCGGAAGAGACGCAGGATGACGTTGCGCTCCGGATGGATCTCGACCGTGCGGTGTCGGGCCATGCGAAGACCGGTCAGGACGAGAAACGCCCCGAAGACGTAGATCGTGAAGTGGAAGGCGTCCAGGAGGGCGGCGCCGGCAAGGATGAACAACGCGCGCAGGACGATCGCGCCGACGATGCCCCAGAAGATGACCCGTCGCTGGTATGCCGCCGGGACCGCGAAGTACCCGAAGATCAGCGCGAAAACGAACAGGTTGTCGATCGAGAGGGACTTCTCGATCAGGAAGCCCGCGAGGTACTCCCCAGCGGGGTCACTTCCCTGCCAGGCCCAGAGGACACCCGCGAATCCAAGCCCTACCGCAGTCCAGCCGATGCTCCAGGCGACTGCGCGGCCGAACGGAATGCTCTCCTTGCGGCGACCGAAGGCCAGAAGGTCGACCAGGAGCAAGCCGACGACAAGGAGGCCAAAGGCCAACCAGACCCACAGCGGTACGTCCACGTACGACTCCCTTCACAGCGACGGCACTGTCCGTGTGAAGGTCTCTCCCGCCGTGCGAGACGGCCGACACCACCGGGCCACGCGGCCGGAATGACGATGGCGTCCGTGCGGGGATACTGCCCCTCGACCGTGAGACTACCGCATACGAGAAACCCAAACCTGGCTACGTAGGCCGAGAGTTCGACAGTCGCGTGCCGCTACGGCCACGTTGCTCGAAGTGTTGTGCTCGATGCGAGCTCTCTTGAGAATCTGTCCGAGCTGGGAGCGGCAAGCGGATTTCCTTGCAAAGCCTCTCGGAACTTGAGAACCGCTCCGTGCGCCCCGGCGGCGGTCGCCATGCACAGGGGAGGGGCCGGCAACACGCCCCCGGGGCGCCCTTCTCGCCTTCAGAACCGCCTGCGGAAGTCCTGCAGGGAGCACGGCTTGGCCACGGGGTTTTCAGACGCGCCGGTGCGGGAATCACGCGTGCCGCGAGGTTCGGGGAAGCCACATCGCCGCGGAAGTCCGAGGAGGGTCGGCATTCACATGCGGCAGGCGGGGAAGGGCTCCC
>DASTWH010000136.1:0-3194 GCA_035758735.1 Gaiellaceae bacterium | reverse complement strand
GTTCAGGACCTGCGGGTCGACGCGCTCCGTGAGCTCCCAGATGGACTCGAAGGGCCCGCCCTCGGCGCGAACGCGGACGATCGCATCGGCGGCCGCCTCCCCCACGTTCTTGACCGCGTTGAGCCCGAAGTGGATGACGCCTTGGACGACGGCGAAGTCCTGCTGCGACGAGTTGACGTCGGGCGGCAGCACCTCGATGCCCATGTCGCGGCACGCGTTCACGTAGATGGGCACGCGGTCCTTCGTGTTCATGACGGACGAGATGAGGGCGGCCATGTACTCGCGCGGGTGGTTCGCCTTGAGCCATGCCGTCCGGTAGGCGATGAGCGCGTAGCACGCGGCGTGCGCCTTGTTGAAGGAGTAGTCCTGCGAGGACTCCATGTCCTTCCACAGCTGCTGCGCGACCGCCGGCGCGACGGTGTTCTCGGCGCAGCCCTCGAGGAACTTGTCCTTGAGGGAGGCCATCAGCTCGTGGATCTTCTTGCCGATCGCCTTGCGGAGCGTCTCCGCCTCGGCCGGCGAGAAGCCGGCGAGCTCCTTCGCGATCTGCATGTACTGCTCCTGGTAGATACAGATCGCGTACGTCTGGCCGGTGATCGCCTCGAGCCTCGGGTCGGCAAAGGAGACCTGCTCGCGGCCGTTCTTCCGCGCCGCATACGTCGGGATGTAGCCCATCGGCCCGGGGCGGTAGAGGGCGACGAGCGCGATGAGGTCCTCGAACTCGGTGGGCTTGACCTGCCGAAGCGCGTCGCGCATCCCCGACGACTCGAACTGGAAGACGCCGCTCGAGTCGCCCCGCGCGAGCATCGCGTACGTCTTGGCGTCGTCGAGCGGGAGCGCGCCGATGTCGACGCCGCCGACGAGGTCGACCGCCTTGTCGATGACGTCGAGGTTGCGGAGGCCGAGGAAGTCCATCTTCAGGAGGCCGAGGTCGACGACGTCCCACATCCCGAGCTGCGTGACGAGCTCGGAATCGGCGCCCTTCTGCTGGAGCGGGACGACCTCGATCAGCGGCTGGGCGCCGATCACGACGCCGGCGGCATGGATCGAGTCGGCGCGCGTGAGGCCCTCGAGCGGCCGGGCGAGATCGACGATCTCCTTCGCGATTGCGTCGGAGTCGACCGCCTGGCGCAGCTCGGCGCCCGGCTTGAGCGCCGCCTCGAGCGTCTGTCCCGGTCCCTCGGGGACGAGCTTCGCGATGCGGTCGACGACGCCGTACGGGATGTCGAGCACGCGCCCGGCGTCGCGGATGGCAGCCCGAGCGGCCATGGTGGAGAAGGTGATGATCTGCGCGACCCGGTCGCGTCCGTACTTCTCGGCGACGTAGTTGATGACGCGGTCGCGTCCCGCCACCGAGAAGTCGATGTCCATGTCCGGCAGGTCCTTTCGGGCCGGGTTCAGGAAGCGCTCGAACAGAAGGCCGTAGCGCATCGGATCGACGTCGGTGATCTCGAGGCAATAGGCGGCGAGCGACCCTGCAGCCGACCCGCGACCCGGGCCGACGCTGACGCCGTTCTGCTTCGCGAAGTGGATGAAGTCCCAGACGATGAGGAAGTAGTCCGCGAACCCCATCTCCTTGATCGTCTTGAGCTCGAAGCGGAGGCGGTCGGTGAGCTCGGGCGTCGCGGCGCCGTACCGCTTCACGAGGCCCTGCTCGCAGAGCTGCACGAGGTAGTCGAACGAGTCGCGCCCCTCCGGAACGGGGAACGTCGGCAGCAGGATGCGGCCGAGCTCGAGCTCGACGTCGCACCGCTCGGCCACCTCGAGCGTCCGCGCGAGCGCGTGCTCGAGACCGGGGAAGTCTCCCGCCATCTCCTCCGGTGTCTTGAAGAAGAACTCGTTCGTGTCGAACTTCCAGTGGCCGGGGTTCTTCAGCGTGTCTCCCGACTGGATACAGAGGAGCGCCTCGTGCGCGAACGCGTCCTCGGCGTCGAGGTAGTGCACGTCCCCGGTCGCGACGAGCGGCAGGCCCGTCTCGTCGGCGAGCGCGATCAGCTCGGGGTTGACCTGGGCCTGCTCCGCGAGCCCGGCGTTCTGGATCTCGACGTACGTGGACTCGCGTCCGAAGATCTGGACGAGACGGTCGAGGTCCTCGCGCGCGTCCCGGCCGCGCCCCTCCGAGAGCGCCCGCGAGACTCGACCGGACAGGCAGCCGGAGAGCGCGACGATGCCGGTCGCATGCCGCCCGAGGAGCTCCCAGTCGACGCGCGGCTTGTAGTAGTAGCCCTCGAGGTATCCGAGCGAGGAGAGCTTGATGAGGTTCGCGTAGCCCTCGTTCGACTCGGCCAGGAGCGTCAGATGGGCATAGCCCTTCGTCTGCGCGTGGCGGTCGTCCGCGACGTAGACCTCGCAGCCGATGATCGGCTTGACGCCGGTGTTCTTCGCCTCACGGTAGAGCTCCACGGCGCCGGCGAGCGAGCCGTGGTCCGTGAGCGAGACGGCGGGCATCTCCAGTCGGGCGGCCTTCTCGACCAGGGACGGTATCCGGCACGCCCCGTCGAGGATCGAGTACTCCGAGTGGACGTGAAGATGGACGAAGGACGGAGCGGCGCGACCCACGGGAGGGCCATCGTACTGTCCCGGTCCGACGGGGTCCGCGCGCCGAAAAGGTGCCGCTCTAGGCCGCTTCGCCCGACCAGAGCTGGTCGGCGAGGGACCTCCAGGTGTCGCGCAGATCGGCGCGACCTGTGACGCGCTGGAGCTCCCAGTAGGCGCGTACGAGGGCGCCGAGATCCGGCTCGAGACCCTCGCGACGGCCCTCCTCGAGGACGCGGACGTACCAGGTGCCCTGGTCCACCCCGAGCTCGGCCGCGAGCGCGAGCGCGTGCTCGCGAAGCTGGGTCGGTGTCTCGAGGTGCGCCATGCCAGGGCTATCGGCACCGGCTCGGTTGCGGATGAGACGCTCCCCTCGGACGGGGTAGCGGACACCCGTGCAGACTTCGCCGGTGCGACCGCCGACGGTCATCGAGCAGGGACGCCTCATCGCGGGCCGCCACCCGTGCGCCTGGGGTTCCGACAATGCGCGGCTCGAGGTGCAGGGGCTCGTGAGCACGGGTGTCACCCTCTTCCTCGATCTGACGCAGGCCGGCGAGCTCGATCCGTACTCCTCGCTCGTCGGGCCTCCGGCCCGTTACGTCAACCGCCCCATCCGCGACTTCTCGACCCCGAGTCGCGACGAGCTCGTCGCCATGCTC
>DASTWH010000104.1:0-8635 GCA_035758735.1 Gaiellaceae bacterium | reverse complement strand
GTGGTGCCGAGCATGAGACCGACGACGATGAGCGCGCTGCGCCCCGGACGTCTCGTCGCGGAGCGAAGTGCGAGCTTCAAGAGGATGCGGTTACGGAGGGCGAGCACAGCGAGGACGCCGGCGGCGACGACGAGCGCGGTTGCGAGGACGACAAGGAGCGTGTCGATCGGGATGCCGAAGAGCTCGTTCACGGCTAGCGCACGATCACGTCCGGCATCTCGGCGAGCCGGACCTCGTACTGCTCACGGCCTGGCGCCGCCCGGAACAGCGTGACGAACCGCTCGAGTGTGCCGCTCGCGAAACTCGCAGAGGCGATGGCGTCCGCCTCGGTCTCCCAGACGCTGACGAGCATCGCCTTGCCGTCGGGGTTGGCGAGGACGACCACGCCCTCGTAGCCCTCCTGCTCACGCAGCGCAGGGAGCACTTCCTCGTCGAACAGCTCGACCGCCTCGTCCACCGTCGTTCGCAGCGTGTCGATCTCAAGCAGCGTGACCCGCGAGTACATGTGGCACCTCCAGTCGTTGCTCCTCGACGACCTCGCCGTCGAGCATTCGCACGATTCGGTCGGTCTTGCGCCCGACCGAGATGTCGTGCGTGACGATGAGAAACGTCAGTCCGCGCTCGAAATTGAGGCGGCGCATCAGCTCCACGATCTCGGCTGCATTCTCGGAGTCGAGGTCGCCGGTCGGCTCGTCGGCCCAGACGATCGCAGGGTCGTTGGCGAGCGACCGCGCGATGGTCACGCGCTGACGCTCTCCGCCCGACAGCTCGTCGGGAACGTGACGTGCCCGGTCGGCGAGGCCGACGAGCGCAAGTGCGTCGAGTGCCCGCCGACGTGCCTCCGAGCCGTCGACACGCGCCACGAGCAACGGCAGCTCGACGTTCTCGACGGAAGTCAGGACCGGAATGAGGTTGTAGAACTGAAAGACGAAGCCCATGCGCCGGGCTCGGTAGTCCGTGCGCGCTCGATCCGACATCTCGGACAGCGGTGTCCCCTCGATGAGGATCTCACCAGCGTCGATCGAGTCGAGGCCGGAGAGGCAGTTCAGGAGCGTCGTCTTTCCGCAGCCGCTGGGGCCCATGATGGCGACCATCTCGCCCTCGTTCAGGACGAGGTCGACTCCCCGGAGCGCGTCCACGCGAACCGCGCCGGTGTCGTAGGACTTGCGAAGCGCGCGCGCCTCGACGATCGGCGTATTCATCGTGACTCTCCTTGTCGTCTCCCTGAGCGTGCCGGGAGTGGACGTCGAGGCCATCGGGAGAGCGCCGCCGAGTCGGCGCGGGAATGTACGCACGAAGACGTCGACCGCGCCTCGGCGCGTTCGACGTCAACGGACGAGGTGTCCGACTACTTCGGTGACGTCAGCTGGAGACGCTCGAGCTCACGGCGTGCTCGCTCGTCGTCGTCGAACCTCCAACCGAGCTCGGCGTGCACCGAGACGACGCCCGGAACGCGAGCGGCGAGCTTCTGCAGCAGGACGGCGTCGGTCGCCGTCTCCACCTGACCGCTCAGGCGAACCGCGCCGCGCTCCACGTGGACTTGAACTGCCTCGGGCACCTCGAGCCACAGCGTGCGTCGGAGAAGGTCCTCCCTGATCTCCCGGGTGATCTCCTCGTCCGAGCGCACAAACGCCCGCACGAGGTCGGTCCGCGAGACGATTCCGACCAGCTCCTCGTCCTTCACGACGGGAAGGCGCTTGATGCCGAGATCCGACATGCGCCTCGCTGCCTCCGAAACCGACGCATACGGTGAGATCGTCACAACCGGAGAGGTCATGGCGTCCGCGACCTTGAGCGCTCGGGCCTTCTGTGCGCTCTTCGCGTCCGTGCCACGGAGCCATCCCAAGAGTCCCCGCTCGTCTCTCGGGCCGCCCTCCTTCACGACGATATCGCCCTCGGAGACGATGCCCAGGAGCTCGCGCTGCAGGCCGCAGACGGGCAATCCGGAGATTCCGTTGTCGACGAGGATCTTCGCGACGTCGCGGAGGTCGGCCTCGGGGCCGATCGTCACGACCTCGCGCGTCATGATGTCTCGAACCATCATCGTTGTTGCCTCCTTCCTGCGTTATTCGGGATTCGGAAACGGAGAGGGCGGCCGGAGCCGCCCTCTCTGTGCTCCGGGAGGCGGAGCCTCTTGTCGATCCGGGTGCCTCCCGTCGTCATCCCCGGATCAAGTCGTCAGGGGCCGCGTCGCGAGGGGCGCGCCCTGTGTTGCGGGCTCAGGCTCGCGGCCGAAGACCGCGAAGGCCAGGATCACGAGCCCGACACCGGTCAGCAGGAGCGCGACTCCGACGACGAGGCCGAAGATCGAGAGCTGCTCTGCCATGAAGCTGACGTTCAGAGCCGTGGTGAGCGCCGTCTCCGTCA
Organism: Gaiellaceae bacterium; assembly: GCA_035758735.1. Lineage (GTDB taxonomy): Bacteria > Actinomycetota > Thermoleophilia > Gaiellales > Gaiellaceae > GMQP-bins7. The sequence goes on along the minus strand of DASTWH010000104.1, from coordinate 6,268 downwards.
CCCACTGGTTGCGGAAGCCGTTCGAAACCGGCTGCCCGTTCTCGTCCTTCAGAGCTGCCTCTTCGTCGCTCGTACCCGCCGGGTTGCTCGGGTCGTCAGCTGACATGAAGCGGCCCATTTCCGCGTACGTCAGGTGCTCGGTATTCCACTCCGCGTTGATGGTGTGGTACCGCATGACCTTCGCGAACGCACGTGCCTGATCGCCGGTCGTGACCTGCTCGCCTGCCCACTGATCCGCGTACTTCGCGACAGCGGGATCGTCAGCCGAGCCGAACGTGATGCCTTCTGCCTTGATCGCGTCGCGGGTCGTGTTGTACCCGTTGACGCCCATGATGATTGCGACGACGCCGAAGAGAATCAGCACGCCGCCGGCGACGAAACCGCCGATCTCCCAAATCTTCTTGCGCTTCATCGCTCCACCTCCCGGGTGAGCACTACATTGCTTGGACGCTCGGAGTCTCGAGCTGGAGAGGTGCGCGAGCATCGGGAGATAGGCGTCGTGCTCGTGCAGGTGGGCCGCGGCTGCGTCGCGGAAAACTACGTAGCCTCAGGCTGCGGCTGGTTCTGTCACGTGCGTTGCGCGAACCACCAGGACGGCCCGGTGCGCGCGCGCGAGGACGCCTCGCGAGACGCTTCCGAGCAGTACCGACGCGAGAGCGCCGTGGCCTCGCGAGCCGACGACGATGAGGTCGGCTCCGAGGGCGTCGGCGTATTCGACGATCTCCGTCGCGGGGTCACCGTGAAGATGCTTCGAGATCGCCGGCACACCCTCGCGATCGGCGATCGCGACTGCGCCGTCGAGCACCGCTTCGTCATCCCCGCTCGGCTCGTAGGGAACATGCCCGACGAGACCGAAGCCGTCCATGGGAACGACGTCCGAGAGCGGGATCACGTGCACGATGGCCACGGCTGCTCCCTCTTGCCGGGCGAGATCGACGCCCAGCTCCACGGCCTGGCATGCGGCTGGCGAACCATCGGTTGCGATCAGGATCCGTTTCATGGTGAGTCTCCTCGTCCGCTTCTGCCTTACTCGGAGCGCTCCCTTCGCCCGGCCACGACGAGCGTCCCCCTCCGCCGGCCGTCAGTGCACGATCAGCACGTCGCAGTGCGCGCGCCGCTGAACGTTCTCGCTGACGCTCAGCCCGAGGAGCCTCGAGATCAGTCGGGGCTCACTCGTCCCGACGACGATCATGTCGGCGTCGTGCTTCTCGGCCGCCGTCACGATCACGTCGGCGGGGTCTCCGAGGCCGACGTCGTACTCCGCCGCAATTCCCAGCTCGTCGAGGACCGCCTTCGCATGACCGAGCTGCTCACCGTGCAGCTCCGGCGGATCGACGGGGTCGATTGGACCGATCCCGCGAGCGGCAGGCGCTAGGGCGTGAGCTGCGCTGACCGCGACGACCGACGCATCGAAGGCCTTGGCGAGCTCGGTGACGCGCGTCAAGGCGCGCATCGCCGACTCGGAGTCGTCGTATCCGAGCACGATGGTCTTCATCCGATGTACCTCCTTCGCTGGATGGAGTGTGGCGCGGAGACCATGGCTTCGCAACTGTGAGAACCACGTGTGAAAGCCGCGGCTTTCTACGCGGACGAGTCGGCTACCAGGTCTTCGCCGATGCGCTGACGACTGGGTGCGCGATACGTACACGGGCATCGACGGCAACGCATCTGTGTTGAAGTCCCAGGACCGGGTTGAGATCGAGCTCCGCGACGGCGGGGAGCTCCAGTCCGAGGTACGCGAGCCGGAGAACGAGCTCCGTGAGCGCCGCGACGTCGGACGGCGCTGCTCCGCGGAATCCGCGAACGAGACGGCCGGCCTTTCCTTCGGTGACGAGCTCCTCGGCATCCACGTCGGTCAGCGGGGCGATCCTGAACGACGCCTCTCCGATCAGCTCCGCCAGGACGCCTCCGGGACCGAAGGCAACAAGGGGGCCGAACACCGGATCCTGAACGAGGCCTGCGAGTAGCTCGGTTCCGCCGGAAACCATCTTCTGCACCACGACGGGATCGCCGATCCGCGCGACCGCGGACCGGACTGCGACGTCGGTCGCGAGATCGAGCGCGATTCCTCCGGTCTCCGTCTTGTGGGCGCCTGCAGCTGCTGTCTTGACCACAACGGGAAAGCCGAGCACGTGGGCGGCGGCCACGGCTTCGTCGGCGGACATTGCGAGCTGTTCCGGGACGAGCGGGATCCCGTACGCGAGGAGGAGCTTTCGCGTCTCCTCCGGCGCGAGCCAGCGGCTTTCCCCCTCGGCAAGTGCCTTCTCGATTACCTCGGTGGCCGCGTCGCGGTCGATGCCGTCGATATCCGGGATGGCGCCCAGCGGTCGCCGGAGCCAGTCGGCGCGCTCCGCGGCTCGGCCCAACGCCGACGCTGCCGACTCGGGATACGCGAAAGCTGCGACGCGGCTCTCCGCTCGAAGCGCCGCTGGAATCCCTGCGGCACTCATGACAACTGCGAGAACAGGCTTGTCGGGTACGGCAGATGCGGTCGCGTCGACAACTGCGCTGGCTACGGCCTCGGCCGTGGCGCTCACCGCCGGGACGAACAGCGCAATCACCGCGTCGATCCCAGGATCGGCGAGGAGTGGCGGCAAGACCGCCAGGTACGAATCGTCCGTCGCCGAGCCGAGCATGTCGATCGGATTCGCGAAGCTGGCCTCGTCAGGAAGAGACGACGCGAGCTGGCGGATCGTCTCCTCGGCCAGCGACGGGAGCTCGAGACCGGCGGCCTCGCAGGCGTCCGCACACAGGATCCCGAGGCCGCCCGCATTCGTGACGATCGCGACCCGACGGCCTCGTGGCAGGGGCTGCGTCGAGAGCAGCGTGGCCACGTCGATCAACTCCTCGAGCGATGTCGCCCGAATGACGCCCGCCTGCCGGAAGAGCGCGTCGACGGCCGCCTCGGAGCCGGCGAGCGCCGCGGTGTGGGAGCTCGCCGCGCGTGCCCCGGCGCTCGTCGTCCCGCTCTTGACGGCGAGGATCGGCTTCGTCCGGGCGACTCGACGCGCGAGCGTTCCGAACCGACGGGGGTTGCCGAACGACTCGAGGTAGAGGAGCACGACGTCCGTCTCGGCATCGTCCTCCCACCACTCGAGCAGGTCGTTCGACGACACGTCGGCCTTGTTTCCGATCGAGACGAAGGCCGAGAGTCCCAGTCCGCGCGCCTCGCATGCTTCGAGCAGCGCGAGCCCGAGCGCACCGCTCTGCGACGAAAAGCCGATGTTCCCGGCGGGCGCCGACCGTGAGGCAAAGGTGGCGTTGAGCCGAACCGCCGCAGACGAAATGCCGAGACAATTCGGTCCGAGGAGTCGTGCGCCGTGTGCACGAATGAGCGCGAGCAGTTCGCGCTGGCGTTCTTCGCCCTCCGAGCCGACCTCTGCGAACCCAGCCGAGATCACGCACACTGCCCTCACGCCTGCATCGAGAGCGGACTGCACGGCGTCGAGGACGGCCGCCGCCGGGACGCAAACGACTGCAAGGTCGAGGGCGTCGGGCACGTCTGCGATCGAGCCGTATCCTCGAACACCGGCGACCGACTCTCCGTTGCGGTTCACGGGGTACGCCGCACCCTCGTAGTCGGCGTCGAGAATGTTGCGAAACAGCTCGCCGCCGATGGTCCCGCGGCGCGACGAAGCTCCGATCACGGCGACCGACCTCGCCTCGAAGAACGGGCGCAACGAAGCCACGACGGCGGTGTGGTCTCTCTCGGCGACGAGTGACGCGTAGTCGGCCGTCGGGGCGATGGGAAACGTCATCTCGACCTCGCCGCCCCCGAGCGTTCGCGACACCTCGAACCCCACCCGTTCGAAGACGCCGATCATCGCGGCGTTTTCGGCCATGACCTCACCGACGAAGCGCTCGATCCCGTGGGCCGCCGCTCGGGCGGCCAGTTGCTCGACGAGCCGCGTCCCGATCCCGCGCCCCTGGTAGCCGTCGGCGACGGTGAATGCGACCTCTGCTACCACCGGATCGCGGAGGCGCACGTAGTTCGCGAGCGCGACGACGCGTTCCTCGCCTGCCTCGCTTACCGATCCGATCAGCGCGCCGCGGTCGATCCAATCCGGATCCAGGACCGGGTCGACGAGACGTTCGTCGATCGAGGGGTGTCCGTGGAAGCGGTAGTAGAAGCTGCGGTCGGAGAGGTCCCCGTAGAACCGTACGAGCGCCTCTCGATCGGCGGGGAGTGGCGCGCGCAGGCGAAGCGTGCTCCCGTCGCGGAGGATGACGTCGATCGCCTCGTGCCGAGCAAGTGCCATCGCAAGCGAATTCTCTCTTGTCGGGCCCGGCGAAGCGGCAGGCGGTGGTGTTCGCCGGGCCCGACGCGATCCTCGATTCAGGCGACCGCCTCCACGGCGTCGCCTGCGGGAACCAGCTGCAGGTGCTTCGCGCCTTCGAGGACGACCTTCAGCGCGTTCGTCTCGGCGGCTGCGCCGAACACGTCGTACGCCTCCATCGTCTCTTCGAGCGAGAATCGATGCGTGGCGAAGGCCGTCGGGTCGAGGCGCCCGCTCGCGATCAGCTTCAGCAGCTTCGGGGTCGTGAACGTGTCCACGAGACCGGTGGTGATGAGTACGTCGCGAATCCACAGCTTCTCCAGATGAAGCGTCGCGGGATGCCCGTGGACACCGACGTTGGCCAAGCGGCCGCCCGGTCGGATGAGCTCTGCGCAGAGCTCGAACGTCTCGGGGATTCCGACCGCCTCGATCGCGACGTCCGCCCCCATGCCTTCGGTGAGCTCCATGACCCGGCCGATCGGATCGCCGTCGCCGCTGTTCACGACGACGTCAGCTCCGAAGTCGAGTGCCTTCGCGAGTCGCGAGTCGTCGAGGTCGACGGCGACGATGTGCCCTGGCGTATGAAGCCCTGCGGTCATGATCGTCGCGAGCCCGATCGGGCCTGCGCCGACGACGACGACGGTGTCGCCGGGCTCGACGCGGCCGTTCAGGATCCCGACCTCATACGCGGTCGGCAGGATGTCGGCGAGGAAGAGAACCTGCTCATCCGAGAGGCCCGCCGGCACCTTGTACACGGACGTGTCGGCGAACGGCACGCGCGCGTACTCGGCCTGGAGGCCGTCGATGAGGTGGCCGAAGATCCAACCGCCGCCGCCGGTGCAGAGACCGTAGTGGCCTTCCTTGCAGAAGCGGCAGCGCCCACAGGCAGTGATGCAGGACACGAGGACGCGGTCGCCCTTCGCGAGCGTCGTCACGGCCGAGCCGATCTCGACGACCGTGCCGACGGCTTCGTGACCGAGGATGGTGCCTGGCCTCACCTCCGGGACGTCGCCCTTCAGGATGTGCAGGTCGGTCCCGCAGATCGTGGACGAGTCGATGCGGACGACGACGTCCGTCGGCTCCTGGATGCCCGGATCCGGGACCTCCTCCCAGAGGCGCTCTCCGGGTCCGTGGTAGACGAGCGCTTTCATGGTGACCTCCTTTGGTCGCTGAGTCGATCGTGGCCCGAGCAGTGCGGCACGTGAATCCGTTGCGACGCTGAGGAGACTGCGGCTAAGCCGCAGCGCGCTGGACTGTCAGGACGGCGTGCCTGAGCGACGCCGGAGATAGACGAACCAGTACACGGCGCCGACCATGATGGCGCCGCCGATGATGTTCCCGATCGTCACCGGCAGGAGGTTGTCGAACAGGAAGCTTCCCCATGTCAGCCCGCTCACGTCGGGCACGCCGGCGGTCGTGTCCATCCACGAGTCGTTCGTCTTGATGAGCAGCGCGACCGGGATGAAGTACATGTTCGCGACCGAGTGCTCGAAGCCGAGGGCGACGAACGCAGCGATCGGCGGGATGATCGCGAGATCTTGTCGGCAGTCGTGTGGGCTCCGTAGGTGAGCCAGACCGCGAGGCACACAAGCGCGTTGCAGAGCAACCCGAGCACGATGGCCTGGCCGAAGCCCAGGCTCGTCTTCGCGGAAGCGATCGAGAGTGCGGCCACTCCGACCTGCCCGCCTCCGACGGTGTACTGCTTCGAGAGGAAGACCAAGACAGCGGTTGCGAACGCCCCGACGAAGTTGCCCGCGTAGACGAGTCCCCAGCTCGCCAGGAGGCGACCGCTGCTCCCCCGTCTGCTCGCCCAGGCCATGACGATCAGGTTGTTGCCCGTGAACAGCTCGGCGCCGGCGACCACCACGAGGATGAGACCGAGGGTGAACGCGAGCCCCACGAGCAGCCGGAGGACGCCGTGCGGCAGGTCGCCCGCACCGCTGCCGACGGCCGTCGCGAGCGCCGCGCCCAGGGCGATGAATGCGCCGGCG
>DASTWH010000095.1:0-3939 GCA_035758735.1 Gaiellaceae bacterium | reverse complement strand
TGTGCGGGAACTCCTTGACGAAGTTCTTCCGCCGGAGCTCGACTGGATCCATCCCGAGTTCCTTCGCGAGCGCGTCCATCGTGCGCTCGAGGACGTACGTCGCCTCGGGCCGGCCGGCGCCGCGATACGCGTCGGTCGGCGTCGTGTGGGTGAAGACGCCCGTGAACGTGACGCTGTAGTTCGGGATCTCGTACGGGCCCGAGTAGATCCACGCGCCGAGCAGCGGAATGCCCGGCGTGACGAGCTCGAGATACGCGCCCATGGCGCACCACGCCTCGGATTTCACCGCCGTGATCGTCCCGTCGCGCAAGGCGGCGAACGTCAACTCGTGCACGACGTCGCGGCCGTGGATCGTGCCGACGTAGTTCTCGGCGCGCTCTTCCGTCCACTTGACGGGACGCCCGAGGCGCCGGGCAAGCGCGATTGCGAGCGGGCCTTCGCCGTAGACCTGGATCTTCGAGCCGAAGCCGCCTCCGACGTCCGGAGCGATCACCCGGATCTTCGACTCGGGGATGCCGAACACGAGCTGAAGCACGAAGCGCTGGATGTGCGGCGTCTGCGTCGCGGACCAGAGCGTGACGTCGCCCGTCGGCCCGACCTGCGCGAGCACTCCCCGCGGCTCCATCGCATTCGGGATGAGCCTCGGCTGGTAGTAGCGCCGCGTGACCACGACGTCAGCGGCATCGATCGCCGCCTGCGCCTCACCGGCATCCAGCTTCCACACGTAGCACTCGTTCGTTCCAAGGTCCGAGTGCACGAGCGGCGCACCGTCGGCGAGGGCTTTCTCGACGTCGAAGATCGACGGAAGCGGGTCGTACTCGACCTCGACCAGCTCTGCGGCGTCCTTCGCGAGCGCTCGGCTCTCGGCGACCAGCACTGCGACGGGATCGCCCTGATACCGAGCCTCCTCCACCGCGAGCGGGAAGTGCGGCGGCATCTTGATGTCCTCGGTCACCGGCCAGGCGCAGGGAAGACCTCCCGCCCAGTCACCGGCGAGGTCAGCCCCGGTGAAGGCGGCGACGACGCCCTCGGCCTTGCGGGCGGGCTCGAGGTCGATGCTCGTGATACGCGCGTGCGGATACGGGCTGCGAACGACGGCCATGTAGAGCATCCCTGGCAGCGACAGGTTGTCGACCCACCGCGTCCGCCCGCGTAACAGGGCAGCGTCCTCCTTCCGCTTGACGGACGTGCCGACGAAGCCCGGCGCCGTCTCGACGGCAGTCATGACGCCACTCCCGCGGCAGCCGAGACCGCCCGGACGATGTTGTGGTACCCCGTGCAGCGGCAGAGATTGCCCTCGAGGCCCTCGCGAATCGCGGCCTCGTCGGTCGCAGCGCCGCTCTCGATGAGGCTGACCGCTGCCAGGACCATTCCCGGCGTGCAGTAGCCGCACTGGAGCGCATGGTTGTCGTGGAACGCCTGCTGAACCGCATGCAGCTCGCCGTTCTGCGCGAGCCCTTCGATCGTCGTGATCTCCATGCCGTCGGCCTGGACGCCCAGCATCGTGCAGGACTTCACGGACTCGCCGTTCACGAGCACCGTGCACGACCCGCACGAAGAGGTGTCGCAGCCGACGACGGTCCCGGTCAGCCCGAGTCGCTCGCGGAGCACGAACACGAGAAGCTCACGCGGCTCGACCTCGACCTCGTGGAGTACGCCATTCGCGGTGAGCGCCACCCGTCGCATCGGCTCTCCTTTCCCCTCGGTGTCCCGCGAGCGTAGTACGGCAGCCGCTCGTTCGCTAGCCAAGCGTTCCGGGATGGTCTAGCGTGAACGGGTCGACCAAAGGGGAAATGGGCATGCGCATCGAGTCATCAGTCACCGCGGTCTCCTGGATCCCGTCGGACGCGATCGAAGGCATGCCGAAGCTGCCGTTCGAGCTCGGCGTCGCGAAGTACGACGAGCCGCCGCCGGATCATCTCGACGAGGGTGACCTCGACCGCCTGCGCTCCGAGGACCGCTTCCGCGAGGCGAACCATCTCGTCGCCTCGATCGAGGTCGAGGACGGGAAGATCGTGGGTCACGTATACGAGGGCGCAGGGCTCGTGGGCTCGACGACGTTCAACCTCGGCATCACCGACATCACCATTCCCGGCGTCGCGTTCGAGGTCATCCGTCACGACCCGGAGGTCAGCGACGACAGCGTCCGTTTCGTCCAGACGGTCGGAGGACGCGCCGGGTTCCCGGCTCCGCGCATCGTCACGGGACGGCCGTACGTCCGCATCCACTCTGCGACCGCGTGGACGACGCTGGCACTCACGATCCGGACGGACGGCTCCTCCGAGCACGAGCTCGTCGGCGCCAGCACGTTCCCCCGGCACTGGGTCTACGACCACGAGGGGAACCTCGACTCGAAGTCGGGGACGATCGACTTCAAGACCTGGTATCGGCAGGCTCATGGCGAGCGGACGCCGTGGGGCGACGAGGAGTCGGACGCATTCGTCGCGGCCGCCGAGAGCGCGCTGGAGCGGGAGATCTCACGTGAGCTGATGTCGGGCAAGATGATCCCCGAGCGGCGGTTGCTCGAGCCGGGCGACACGCTCGTCGAGCAAGGGGCGCCCGGAGACGAGCTGTACCTCGTGCTCGACGGGATCCTCGGCGTCGTCATCGACGGCGAAGAGGTCGCGGAGATCGGGCCCGGCGCGATCGTGGGCGAGAAGGCGCTGCTCGAAGGCGGCACGCGAACGGCCACGCTCAGCGCGAGGACGAAGAGCCGGATCGCGGTGATCCCCGGCGACCTGATCGACCTTCAGGAGCTGGTAGACCTCGCGGCGACGCGGCGCGCGTAGAGCCGTCTAGCGGCGGCGCTTCAGCGCGCGTTCCATGTCACGCTGAGCGTCGCGCGCAGCAACGACGCGCCGCTTGTCGGCGCGTTCGCGGCCGCGCGCGAGCGCGATCTCGACCTTCACGCGTCCGTCCCTGAAGTACATCCGGGTCGGGACGAGCGTCAGCCCTTTCTCGCGAATCTTCCCGTAGAGCGAGTCGATCTCGCCACGGTGGAGGAGCAGCTTGCGGTCGCGGTCGGTCTGGTGCCCGAGCCCCCCGGCCTGGGCGTACTCGGAGATCGAAGCCCCGATGAGCCACGCCTCGCCCTCGCGGATGTCGGCGTAGGCCTGCCCGAGCAGCACGTGACCGTCCCTCACGGACTTGACCTCACTGCCGGTGAGGACGATGCCGGCCTCGACGCGCTCGACGAGCTCGTAGTCGCGACGCGCGCGGCGGTTCTCGGCGATCAGCTTCGTTCCGTCTCGACTTGCCACCGCACGAGTGTAAGGAGAGGCTCTGGGTACCGTCCGCGCCATGCCGCTTCAGAACCGGGTCACACCGCTGAGCGAGCTCGTCGCCGACCCCGCGCGTGGCCTCGTGTACGGCAACCGCGGCTGCCTGCACGACGATGCAGGCCGCATCCGGCGCTCGTATGCGACCAGACGCTGGATCTCGTGCCGCCTCGAGTTTCGCGGCTGGCAGCGGGGCCAGCTCCTCCAGCCCGGCAAGTTCACCGAACTCTTCTTCCTCGACGAGGCGACTGCCTTCGCAGCGGGCCATCGCCCGTGTGCGCTCTGCCGGCGCGAGGACTACGTGCGCTTCGGCGAGCTCTGGCAGGAGCTGCACCCTCGTCGAAAGGGGGCCGACGCGATCGACCTCCAGCTTCACGGCGAGCGGCTGACCCCCGACCGCGCGCGGCGGACGTTCGAGGCGCCGTATTCGAAGCTACCCGACGGCACGTTCGTCCTTCACGGCGACGCCCCGTGGGTCGTCGTGGGTCCGGAGCTCCTCCGCTGGTCGCCGGCGCGCTATGTCGACCGGACGCCGAGGCCGGAAGGTCGAGCGCGGGTCCTCACGCCAGTGTCGATCGTCGCGGTGCTCGCCTCGGGGTGGAACGGCGTCGTGCCGTTCCTGCACCCGTCGGCAGCGCGTCGCGCTAGTCGTCGGGCAGTG
>DASTWH010000018.1:0-4087 GCA_035758735.1 Gaiellaceae bacterium | reverse complement strand
CGGCCCCGCCTTCGGCGACGCCGCCAAGGCCTACGACGGGATGGCGCAGGGCGGCACCACCACGCTCGAGGTCAACCAGCACGCGACCAATGTGGAGGCCTGGGTGAGCTGCAACGGCACGCAGATGAACTGCGCCGGCGGGGCGACCCCCTGGGGCAGTTGGCTCACGTGCGAGGAGACGGTCAACGGCCCCGACGTCGGCAACGACTTCACGGGCGGGAACAACGCCCTGCTCGAGCAGAAGCACGGGTACGTCTTCGAGGTCCCGTCCTCCTTGAACGCGGGCGAGCACGCCAAGCCGGTGCCGATCCGCGCCGCCGGCCGGTTCGCGCACGAGGCGGTCGACATCGACGCCCGGACGGGGATCCTCTACATGACCGAGGACAACTTCGACTTCCCGTCGGGCTTCTACCGCTACACCGCTCCGCAGAACCCGTTGACGGCGAAGCGCCTGATCGACGGCGGGAAGCTGGAGATGCTGAAGATCGAGGGCACCTCCGGAGCGGTGCTCGACAAGGGCCAGACGCCGGGCGTGACCTACGGCGTCGAGTGGGTGACGATCGACGACCCCGATCCGACGTTCGCGCCGGGCACCACGAACAACCAGGCGATCGTGGCCGTCGGAGCCCAGGGCCGCGCGAAGGGCGCGGCGACCTTCAGCCGCCTCGAGGGCATCTTCTTCGACGAGGGGAAGGTCTACCTCGTCTCCACGCAGGGCGGTGACACGCCTGCGGGCGAGCCGGCCCCGGCCGGCTACGGCGACGGCTTCGGTCAGCTGTGGGTCTACGACACGGACGCGGAGAAGCTCACGCTGCTGTTCGAGTCGCCAAGCCGCACCGTGCTCGAGCTGCCCGACAACATCTGCATCAGCCCGCGCAAGTGCTCGCTCCTGTGCGAGGACGGGCCGACGGAGAACCTCCTGCGCGGCGTCACGCCGGACGGTGGGATCTTCGACTTCGCGCTCAACGCGATCGCAGGACGAGGAGGCGAGGAGTTCGCGGGCTCGACGTTCACGCCCGACGGCAAGGTCCTGTTCGTGAACATCCAGGCGAGCAGCGGCATCACGTTCGCGATCTGGGGCCCCTGGAGGCGCGGGGTGCTGTAGCCCGAAGAGCGGGTCGACAGTCTCGGCACGGCACGCAGCGCAGCGGTCGGCTAGCCCGAAGCTGCGCGGGCGATGACCTCCGCGGCCACCTGGACGGAGAGCGCGTCCGTGTTGACGACGAGGTCGTAGTGGGTGGGCAGCTCGTCGTCCACGTCGTGGAAGCGCTTGAGGTAGTCGCGTCGGCCCGCGTCCGAGTCCTTCACGGCCCTCAGTGCGTCGGCAGCGTCGAGCGCCTCGGCCGTGCCGAGGCGCTCCGCGCGCGTCGACGGTGACGCGGTCACGAGGACGCGGAGCGCCGCATCCCCGGGCTCGACGACATGTGACGCCGCGTGAGCGACGATCACCGCGTTCCCACGGGCGGCCGTGCGCTCGATCGTCTCACGGATCAGCGCCCGCACGTCGTCGCGGTCCAGCCCCAGCGCGAAAGCGCTCGGCCCCACCTCGCTGGTCTCGGCCAACGCCTCGAGCAGGCGGCTGACGAGCGACCGCCGTCGCTCCGCGTCCGCGACGTCCGCAGGGCTGATGCCTCCTCTGGCCGCCGCACGAGCGACGATCTCGTCGTCGACGTAGAGGAAGCCGAGCCGATCCGCGACGAGCCGACCGACCTCGTCGCCTCGCGCGCCCGATGCGTGCGAGATGCAGACGACGCGGCAGGCCACGCCCGCGACGCTAGGAGCCCGCGCCGACGCCGTCAAGCCGGTCTCCTCGAAGCGGGACAGCCGCGTGCCCTACGCTCTGCGCGAGATGGCCGTGCGCCTCGACGAGGTTTGCGATCTGACGGTTGGGTTGCCGCGCTCCTACGAGGCGGCTTAAGCCAGCACCGTGACAGCTTCGAGAAGTGCAGCGCGCACGGACGCGGCCTACGCAGCCTGCCGGAACATGCTGCGCCGCCACGACCCGACCTACTATCTCGCGGTTCTCACGCTCCCTGTGGACGTGCGACCCGCCGTCTACGCGCTCTACGGGTTCGTCCGTGGGGCAGACGAGATCGTCGACGGGGCCTTGCGCGGCGCCGATCCGGCGAGCCGGTTGGCGGCCCTCGATGGCTGGGAGGACGAGCTCGCTCGCGGGCTCGCCGACGGCGTCTCCGGCCACCGCGTGATCGCCGCGATCGTGGACGCCGGCCAACGGTTCGAGCTGCCCCTCGAGGAGCTCCGGGCCTATATGGACTCGATGCGAGTCGACTGTGGTCTCGTCCGGATCGAGACACGCGTCGAGCTCGAGCGGTACATGGACGGCAGTGCCGCGGCCGTGGGGCGCATCATGGCCGTGATCCTCGGCGCGCCGCGCGAGGGCGAAGCCTTTGCTCGCCTCGGTGTCGCCTTCCAGCTCACGAACTTCGTCCGCGACGTGCGCGTCGACTACGGCCTCGATCGGATCTATCTGCCCGCGGAGGAGTTCGTCCGGTTCGGTGCCGTCCCGGCCGACCTCGGGCTCGATTCCGCGTCCCCGGAGCTTCGCGCCCTGCTCGCGGCCGAGGTCCGCCGGGCCAGACGGTTCTTCGCCGAGTCCGAGCCCGCGTTCGCGGCGGCTCTGCCGGCAGCCAGGGCGGGCATGCGTTTCGCCCGGGCGGCGTACCTCACGGTTCTCGACCGCATCGAGGCGGTCGACTACGACGTGCTTCGCCGCACGATTCGCCCTGGGCCACAGGGGTTCGCGAGGGCCGCCCTCGCGGCGCTCAAGCAGGACGGGTGACGCTCGACCGAGGCCGGTGCCGACTACCTCCGCCGACCCGAAGCCGAGGTCCGCGCCGCGTAGGCCGTGACTCCCACTCCTGCGAGGCCGATGAGGGCCGCGAGCGGGGCCCACGGGGCGTTGCTCCATCGGGATCGCTCGTGGGCGGCGAAGAGCCCGCCGAGCGGCGTGCCGACGGCCGGGGCGGGGTAGGGCGTTGTGCCCGCAGCTGCGTCGGCGAGCAGCTTCGCATCGTCGATCGGGACGAGACGCCACCGAGGCCCGCCCGCGAACCCCAGGAGCGCCCCGCCCTCGTGCCGGACGTAGACGACCTGGTGCATCGCGCCGTCGGAGCCATCGAGGCGGAAGAGGAGAAACGGCTGAGCTGGAGGCGGGTCGGCAGGTCGGAGCGCCTCGGCCAGGGTGAGCAGGCCCTGGAGCGTCGACGTCGACAACCGCGTGCACCCATTGGATCCGCAGACGACCGGCGCCGGGGCCTCCGCGGCCAGGGCCGTGCCGCTCGCAACCGCAAGCGCGGCACCGATCAGCGCCAGGATTGTCGTCGACGGCCGCATGCTCCGCCTTTCCCTGGCGGCATCTTGACGGTCGGCCTTCGCGTCGTGTGCGCGCGGAAGCCGGCACGACGGCTTCCGCGCCACGACGAGGCCGAGCACGGTGGCCGTTCGGCACCGCTTGACCTTCGGGAGAGAGCGGCAGGAGAATGGTGCACCCGATCCGGTCTCACACCGGCAGCGATCGCCGCGAGCCGAAAGGAGCGAGACATGAGCGACAGCGTCTATCGCGTGACGGAGGTCATCGGCGTCAGCGCGGACTCGTGGGAGGCGGCAGCGCAGAACGCCGTGCAGACCGCGGCCCGGACGATCCGCGATCTCCGCGTCGCCGAGGCGACCCGCTTCGACGTCACGATCGAGGACGGGAAGATCGCGAGCTATCGCGTCCGGCTCGATCTCTCGTTCAAGTACGAGTCCGGCGACTAGGAGGGCTCGGCGGCCCTGGGCCGTGTCAGGGCTTCCATAGGATTGCGTCGTGCCCTTCACGCGCACGAACATCAAGGCGGACCTGGAGGACCTCGGGTCGAGGTTCGACGGCGCGCCCGACCTGGAGTTCCGCGCGGCGACCAAGGCGCTCGAGCTCGAGCACTGCGCCGTCAGCTACCAGTTCGTCCCGCCCGGGTACCGGTTTCCGTACGGCCACACGCACGCGACGCAGGAGGAGGTGTACGTCGTCGTGCGCGGGGGCGGGCGGATGAAGCTCGACGACGAGATCGTCGAGCTCGGGGAATGGGAC
>DASTWH010000412.1:0-3372 GCA_035758735.1 Gaiellaceae bacterium | reverse complement strand
GCTCACGGTGGGTCGGCCGCTCGGACGAGCTGGGCGAGACGCCGCCCAGTGTCTTCGACCGACCGCTCCGGTACCCGACGCGCGCGGTACGCAGCGTCGACCGCGAGGACGCTCGCGTCGACAGCTCGCTGCTCGGCCTCTCGTGGCCGTTCCGCGCCGTCGATCCCGACTCGCCCCGCATGCGCGCGACGGTCGAGGCCGTCGCGCGGGAGCTGCGGCTCGAGGACGGGGGCGTGCTCCGACACGAGGACGACGACTATGCAGGCGGCAATCCGTGGCTGATCTCGACGCTCTGGCTGGGGCTCGCGGAGCGGCAAGCGGGGAGCGAGAGCGGGCTCGAAGAGGCAATCGCGTATGCCCTTGGACGGCAGACGCTTCTCGGCCTCCTCCCCGAGCAGGTCACACGCGACGGTGACCCGGCGTGGGTCGTCCCGCTCGGCTGGAGCCACGCGATGCTGATCCTGGCCGCGCGGCCGGAGCTGACCCTCGTGCGCGACGGCGCGTAACGCGGGCCGGCCGCTTGCAGCTCGAGCTACCCCAGCCCTACGACTTCGAGCTTTCCACCGCCCGCTTTCGCGACTTCGGGTCGGACGGCGCGACGGTGCTGCACGATGGCGGCCTGCATCGTGTGGTGGCCGGCCGGGAGGTCCGTGTGACGGCAGCTGCCGGCGGCGTCGCGATCGATCCGTGGAGCGACGAGGCAGCGGTCGAGATCGGTCGGCTGCTGGGCGCCCCGTTCGACCTCGCGCCGTTTCGGGCGTGGGCCGCGGCCGAGCCGGTGCTGGCGCCGATCGTCGCGGCGCTCGCCGGCTTCCGGCCGACGCTCAACCCACAGCCGTTCGAGGCGCTCGTCGTCGCCATCACGACCCAGCAGATCTCCCTGCGGGCGGCCGCGGCGATTCGCGGGAACCTCGTTCGGGCCTATGGCGTGAAGCACGAGGTCGCCTGGGAGTTCCCGACCAGAGAGCGGATCAAGGAGCTGCGACCGCGGCACTTCACACCGCTCGGGTTCTCACGCGCGAAGGCCGAGTACGTCCTCGAGCTCGCGCACTCTCGGCTCGACTTCGACGCGCTCGCCGCGCTCGACGACGACGAGGTCATCGCCGCGCTCACCTCGGTCCGCGGGCTCGGCCGCTGGACGGCCGACTGGTTCCTCGCACGCCACCTCGCCCGCCCGCACGCGTGGCCGGCCGGTGACCTCGGCGTGCGAAAGGCGGTCTCCACGTTCTACGCTGGCGGATCCCAGCTCTCGATCGAGGAGGTACGACGCATGAGCGAGCGGTTCGCGCCGTTCGAGAACCTGTCAGCGCAGTTCCTGCTCGCCGGCGCTCGGATGACGGGCTGAGCACGTGAACGTTCGGCGTGCGACAGCCGAGGACTACGAGGCGATCGCGGAGCTCTGGCGGCAGTTCGACCACGAGGTCCCCCCTCCAACCCACGAGGGCCCTGCGGACGAGGAGAAGGAGCTCGGCGAGGTTCGCGAGATCATCGCGTCCGAGATCGCCCTCGTCGCCGAGGACGACGACGGCGCTCCGGTCGGGTTCGCACTGGCCCGCCGGCGCGCCTCGGGCTTCGGGACGCTGACCGATCTCTACGTCGCGCGCGACGCACGGCGGAGCGGCATCGCGACGGAGCTGATGCGACAGGTCCTCGGCGCGTTTCGCGAGCTCGACATCGGGCATTTCGACCTCGACGTGCAGGCATCGAATCACGTGGCGCGCTCGCTGTACGCGCGCTGGGGCCTGAAGGACGAGGTCGTCGTCCTGACGGGGTCGGTCGCCGCGCTCGAGGAGCGGCTCGGAAGCCAGGAGGCGGCGTCGTTCGGCTCGATCCACCTCCAGTCGGATGACCTGAGTGCCGTCGAGCAGGCCGTGCGGCAGTTCGTGCCCAGGCTCCCGGGTGGCTCGCGGGGCTCGCTCATCGCGTCGCCCCGCGGCGGCTGGATCGCCGTCTACGACGACGTCTGCGACCGGAACCCGGAGATGCTGCGTCGACTCGCCCGCGAGCTTTCCGACAGGATGGGGGCCGTGACCTTGCTGCTCGGCGTCGAGCGTGAGGAGCTCGTGCGGATGATCCTCTTCGAGCGGGGCCGGATCGTGGACGAGTACCTGTCGGTGCCCGAGTTCTACGGACCGCTCCCTCCGGGAGACGTCGTCGGCCTCGCTGCGAATCCGACCGTCGTCGCTCGGCTCACCGGCGCCGATCCCGAGGCGGTCCGCCGCGTGGCGCGCACGGCCCCCTCGCCTGCCGACCTTCCGCCCGCGCGTGAGCTGCTCGCCGAATTCGCGGAGATCATGCGCATCGAGGGAGCACTCACTGGCTGGGCGGATGCGCCGGAGCTGGACGGATCGGTGAGGATCGACCGCTCGTGAAGGTCCTACTCCTCCACGGGTGGCCGGTCTCGGAGCGGGTCTGGGTCTCGCAGGTCTCGGCGCTGAGAGGCGCGGGCTTCGAGCCCATCGCTCCCCATCTCTACGGGCGCGGAGCGTCGATCGACGACTGGGCCGCGCAGCTCCTCCGCGAGATCGACGGGCCGGTCGTGACGGTCGGAGCGTCGATGGGCGGCTACTGCGCGCTTGCAATGGCGCGTCGCGCGCCCGAGCGGATCCCGGGCATGGTCCTCGTCGGGTCGCGGGCGGATGCCGACTCGTTCGAGCGCCGTCGCTTCCGGCAGCAGATGATCACCGACCTCCGGGCCGGAGATCGGCCGGACCGGGCCGAGGACGACTCGAACCTCGAGCATCTCGCCGTCGCGCAGGAGGCGATGCGTGACCGGCTCGACCTGAGCGGTGTAGCGGCGTCGTTCGGCGGCCCGCTCCTGGTATGCGTGGGCGAGCACGACGAGCTCGTGACCGTCCCGGAGGCGCAGCAGCTCGCCGAGTCCGCGCTCGACGGCCGGCTCGAGGTCTTCCCCGGCGCCGGGCACTTCGCCGCGCTCGATCAGCCCGAGCGGTTCAACGAGGTTCTCCTGGAGTTCGTGAGCCAATGGAAAACGTGACGCTCGCAGAGCTGCGCGAGCGCCTTGGCGACGAGGCCCTCACCGTGCTCGACGTGCGGACGTCGCTCGAGTTCGAGGGAGCGGCGGGGGCGCACTGCGATCCCCGCCAGGGCCACATTCCGGGCGCGGTCAACGTCCCCCTCGAGCGGATCCTCGAATGCCGCAGCGCGAACGACGTCCGGGGCGTCATCGGCCTTCCCGAGGGGGCCGAGATCGTCGCGTACTGCCACTCGGGAAGCAGATCGCGCTTCGCCACGGAGGTGCTCGTCGGTGCCGGCTACCGGGCGCGGAACTACGTCGGGTCCTGGCACGAGTGGTCGCGCGAGGTCGCCGACTAGGAGGGCTTAGCGGAACGGGCCTCGTCGCGGGACAGC
>DASTWH010000398.1:0-5683 GCA_035758735.1 Gaiellaceae bacterium | reverse complement strand
TTCTTCACCGGCTCCGCTCCGCTCGTGCTGGCGTTGCGCGGCGGCCAGATCGACCTCGCGATGCAGCTCTCGCCGCAGGAGGCGCAGGTCTTCAAGAAGAACTCCAAGTACATCTACTACTCGCAGCCGGTCTCGGCGCATCGCCAGACGTGCATGCGGACCGACATCCCGCTCTTCAGGGACCCGCGAGTTCGCCGCGCCCTCGCGCTGACTATCAACCGCCCGCAGCAGCTCGCGCGGGTCATGCTCGGGAACGGCCTCATCGGAAACGACAACCCGTTCTGGAAGAAGTTCTCGTCGACGGATCCGTCGATCAAGCAGCGGAAGCAGAACCTCCAGCTCGCAAGGGCGCTGCTTGCGGCGGCCGGGGCAGAGGACCTCAAGTTCACGCTGACGACGTGGAACTTCCTCGACCACCCGGACCATGCCGCGTCGATCCAGGCGTACGCACGCGAGGCGGGGATCACCGTCGGCATCGAGGTCATGGACGGCGGCCGCTACTACGACGCCGAGCCGCCGGGAGCCGACTACGCGACGACGACGCCCTGGCTGTGGCGTCCGGCGACGTTGACCGAGTACGGGTGGCGCGGAGTCCCGAACCTGTACATCACGCGCTGCTACATGTCGGCAGGTGACTGGAACGCCTCGCACTACAAGAACCCGGCGTTCGACTCGGTGGCGCGGTCGTTCCTCGCCGCGGTCGACGTGAAGACGCAGCGTGCCGGCACGAAGAAGATGGCCGGCATCCTCCTCCAGGACACGCCGGTCATCACGGACTACTTCATCAACTACGTGACTGCGAGCACCGCGAAGGTCAAGGGCTACACGCCCGAGGGCATCTCGCAGATGGGGACCGGGCTGAGGCATACGAGCCTCGCCTGAGGTCACGACACGCGGGCGGTGGAGCCTCTCCACCGCCCGCCCCGACGACGGACAGTGATTCGCTTCGTCCTCAAGCGCTTGGCACTCGCGCTGATCACGCTCTTCCTGCTCAGCGTCGTCGTCTTCGCCGTCTCGAACATCCTCCCTGGAGACGTCGGCCGCTCGGTGCTCGGGCCGTTCGCCACCCAGGAGTCGGTCGACGCGTTGAACGAGCAGCTCGGCACGAACCGACCCATCGTGACGCAGTACCTCGACTGGGCCGGAGGACTGGTACAGGGCGACCTGGGAATGTCGCTGCAGCGACAAGTACCGGCGTGGGACATCCTCCGTCCCGCCATCCTCAACTCGGCGAAGCTCGCGGTGCTCGCGTTCCTGCTCTGCATCCCGCTCTCCATCCTCGGCGGAGTGATCGCCGCGCTCCGCTACGGCCGGGCGACGGACAGGGGGATCACCATCGCAGGCATCTCGCTGGCCGCGATGCCCGACTACGTGTCGGGGATCATCCTCATTCTCATCTTCGGCATCTGGCTCGGCTGGCTTCCCGTGACGGCCCAGTGGCCCGACGGCGCCGGTCCCCTCACCCAGATCGAGTACCTGCTTCTGCCCGCCATGACGCTCAGCGTCGTCCTCTTCGGGTACATCGCGCGGATCACCCGGGCCGGCGTCATCGACGCGCTCGACTCGGACTACACGCGGACCGCGTACCTCAAGGGGCTTCCGTCCTCGGTGGTCATCCGCAAGCACGTGCTTCGCAACGCGCTGCCGCCGACGATCGCCGTCGTCGCCGTGCAGATCGGCTACCTCTTCGGGGGGCTCGTCGCCGTGGAGTTCCTCTTCAACTACCAGGGCGTCGGACTCCTCATCCTGGACGCGGCGAGGTTCAACGACCTCCCGCTGCTGACCGCCGGGATCCTTCTGATCGGGACCGTCTACCTCGTCGTGACGTTCCTCGCCGACCTCCTGTACGCGACCCTCAACCCGCGAATCCGACTGGGGAGCACTGAATGAGCACCGTCGTAGCGACCCCGGAGGCACCCAGGAGCGAGGCTCGCGCAGCCCGCTCGGAGCGCATTCGACTCCTTGCGCGCTCGCCGCTCGTGATCGCGGGCGCAATCGTCGTCGCATTCTGGGTCTTCTGCGCGCTCTTCCCCGGCGTCGTGTGCCCGTACAACCCGATCTTCGACAACAACTTCCCGCCGAACGAGCACCCGAGCTGGGCGCACCCGTTCGGCACCGACACGAACGGCCGCGACATCCTCTCGCGGGTGCTCGCAGGCTCGCGGGCGATCCTGCAGATCTCGGTGCTCGCGACCCTCATCGGAACCGTCCTCGGGACGTCGCTCGGGCTCCTGACCGGCTACCTCCGCGGCGTCGTCGACGACGTCACCAGCCGGTTCATCGACGCGATCCTCTCGCTGCCGTTGATCATCACGGCGATCTTCGTGGTCACCGCGGTCGGGAACTCGGGCCGCTGGGTCGTGACCCTGATCATCGGGCTGATCTTCACGCCCGTCATCGCCCGCACGGTTCGGGCGGGCGTCCTCGCGGAGGCCGAGCTCGACTATGTCCAGGCGGCGAAGCTCCGCGGCGAACGGCGCCAGTACATCATGTTCTCGGAGATCCTCCCGAACGTCATGTCGCTCGTCGTCGTGGAGTTCACGGTGCGTCTCGGGTACGCGATCTTCGCAATCGCGACGCTCGGCTTCCTCGGCTTCGGAGTCGCTCCGCCCTCGCCCGACTGGGCCGCGCAGATCTACCAGTACTACACGCTCATCGACCCGTACTGGTGGATGACCCTCTTCCCCGCTCTCGCCATCGCGAGCCTCGTCGTGGCCGTCAACCTCGTCGCGGACGGGGTCCGCGAGGCGTACGAGCGATGACCGAGCAGATGGGGCCGGCGCTCGAGCTCTCGGATCTCGAGCTCGCGTACCGCGTGCGTGGCGTCGACCGTCGGGTGCTCCGCGGCGTGTCGTTCGCGATCGAGCGCGGGCGCTCGTACGGACTCGTCGGCGAGTCGGGGTGTGGAAAGTCCACCGTCGCACTCGGCATCGTCCGCTACCTGCCGCGCAACGGCAGGGTGACGGGCGGGCGGATCACGGTCGCCGGGCACGACGTCCTGGCGCTCCGTGGAGGCGCGCTCCGTGCCTACCACGCGCGCACCGTCTCGATGGTGTACCAGAACCCCGGAGCGTCACTGAATCCGAGCATGCGCGTGGGCGACCAGGTCTCGGAGGCGTTCACTGCGCTCGGAGTTGCCGACCGCGAGGCGTCCGACCGAGCGCTCGAGGCACTCAAGACGGTGCAGATCGCGGACCCCGGAAGTGTCATCGCGCGCTACCCGCACCAGCTCTCGGGTGGAATGCAGCAGCGGGTCGTCATCGCGATGGCGCTCGCGAAGAACCCGGAGCTGCTCATCCTCGACGAGCCCACGACGGGGCTCGATGCCACGGTCGAAGCCGAGGTGCTCGACCTCGTGGCGCAGCTGCAGGAGCAGCTCAACACGGCGGTGCTCTTCATCAGCCACAACCTCGGCGTGATCTCGAAGATGTGCGACCGGGTCGGAGTGCTCTACGCCGGACGAATGGTCGAGGAGGGGCCGGTCGAGACGGTTTTGTCGGATCCCCGCCACCCGTACACCGTCGGACTGCTGCGATGCATCCCGCGCGGCGGCGTCCGGAAGGATCACGGCCGGCTCGACACGATCGCCGGCTTCCTCCCGAGCCTCGGCGAGGACATCCAGGGCTGCGTGTTCGCCGACCGCTGCGCGCTCGCGGACGAGCGCTGCCGCACGGACGAGCCACCGATGCTCTCGATCGAGGCCGGTCACGAGAGCCGCTGCTGGTACCACGAGCGCGCGTCGGAGCTGCCGCGCGAGGAAGCTCCGGACCTGGAGCTGCCGAGGGTCGATCGCGAGCAGCTGCCGCTCGTCGAGATCCGGGATCTCACGAAGGTCTTCAAGCAGCACGGCCACGACGTCCACGCGCTCACCGCGGTCAGCGCGGCCGTGTGGCAGGGCGAGACGCTCGGGCTCGTCGGCGAGTCGGGCAGCGGCAAGACGACGCTGGCCCGGACGCTGCTCGGCATCGTCGCCCCGACGGACGGCGTCGCGACGCTCGAGGGCCGAGAGCTCGCGCCGAGTTACCAGAAGCGCACGCGACACGACCTCCGCTCGCTGCAGATCGTCTTCCAGAACCCGGACTCGGCTCTGAACCGCAGGCACTCCGTGCGCCGGATCCTCCTGCGCTCGATGCGCAAGCTGGCCGGGATCAGCGGCGAGGCGGCAGAGGCGCGGCTGCGCGACCTCGCGTCCCGCGTGCGCATCACGGAGCGGACGCTGACACAGAAGCCGGTGCAGCTGTCCGGCGGCCTCAAGCAACGCGTGGCGATCGCGCGAGCCTTCGCCGGCGAGCCGAAGGTCGTCGTCTGCGACGAGCCCACGTCCGCCCTGGACGTCTCCGTACAGGCGGCGATCCTCAACCTGCTCGTCGAGCTCCAGGCCGAGAAGCGGGTCGCCTACGTCTTCATCTCGCACGATCTCGGCGTCGTCCGCTACATCTCCGACCGAATCGCAGTCCTGTACCTGGGGCGCCTGCAGGAGATCGGTCCCGCGGACGTCGTGTTCGACGGCCCGCACCACCCGTACACGGAGGCACTGCTCTCCGCTGTCCCGACGATCGACGGAGGCGGCCGCGACCGGATCCGGCTGGAGGGCGACATCCCGAGCGCGGCGTCCCCGCCGAGCGGGTGCGTGTTCCACACCCGCTGCCCGCGGAAGCTGGGCGCGATCTGCGAGGACGCAGAGCCGCCGCTCGTCGAGGTCGAGGCTGGACACCTGATGCGCTGCCACATCCCGATCGAGGAACTACGCGAGCTGCAGTCGAAGGAGCGCGTCACCGCATGAAGGTGCGCGGCGTCGTCCTCGAGCGCACGGGCGGGCCCCTGACCCTCTCGGAGCTCGACCTCGCGGATCCGGCTCCGGAGGAGGTGCTCGTGCGCCTCCACGCATCCGGCGTCTGCCATTCGGACTGGAACGCCGTCGACGGCACCGCGGAGAGCATTTGTCCGGTCGTTCTCGGGCACGAAGGCGGCGGCGTCGTGGAGGCCGTCGGCGCCGGTGTGAGCCGCGTCGCGGTCGGAGATCACGTCGCCCTGTCCTGGACCCCGTCCTGCGGAACGTGCGACGAGTGCCTGCGCGACCTTCCCTGGCATTGCTCGACCGCCTGGCCGGCGATGGCCACGGGAGGCCTCATGGACGGCACGACCCGACTCGCACGGGATGGGCAGCCCGTCTACCACTACTCGTTCCTCTCGACCTTCGCCGAGGCCTGCGTCGTCCCCGAACGCTCCTGCGTGCGCATCGACAGCGACATTCCGTTCGAGATCGCCGGACTCGTAGGGTGCGGCGTGTCCACGGGAATCGGGGCCGTGTGGCGAACGGCCGGAGTTCGTCCGGGGGATCGGGTGGCGATCGTGGGCTGTGGTGGCGTCGGCCTTTCCGCCTTGCTCGCCGCGAAGGCGGTCGGCGCGGAGCCGATCGTCGCCGTCGATGCTGCGGAGAGCAAGCTCGAGTTCGCGCGCGAGCTCGGCGCCGATCGCACGGTGCTCGTCGGGCCGACGCCGGAGGAGACCGCGGAGGCCGTGTGGGACCAGTCCGGCGGCGGCGTCGACTACGCGATCGAGGCGACGGGCCGTCCCGAGGCGATGCAGACGGCGTTCCTCTCGACACGCCGGAGAGGAGCCGCCGTGCTGATCGGAATTCCGCACGGAGATGCGGTCCTCGAGCTCCCGGCGCTGACGATCC
>DASTWH010000074.1:0-4896 GCA_035758735.1 Gaiellaceae bacterium | reverse complement strand
TCGTCTGCAAGCTCGCCAACCTTGTTCGTGAATGCCAACGCTTGCGCAAAGTCGTCGAACGAATAGACGCGTGTCAGGCGTTTGATTGCGTCGAGCTCCACGATTTCCCAATCAGAGACCTGGGCGTGGAACTCGGCGATCTCCGCATCGGTCACGGTCGGTTCGTCCGCGAGACACGCGACGCACTTCATCCGCATCAAAGTCTCCATCTGCTCGTCCCCCGTCTGTCGGCTCGAGCCACACGTGGCCTCTAGTAGCGTCAGCGTCTGTTCGCGGTTTCGATCCTCTTTGGCGAGCTCGACTCGCGACACGCGGCGTTGACGTACCCGGATCGGAAGGGCCTTGCCTGCCCGGTCTGCTCGTCGAAGGTATGCCGAAGCACGCAGCCCGTGTCGTTCGCCAGTAGATGGATCGATACCGAGGTCACGTTGGACGTCGTGCGTACGCGGTGGACGTCGTCGCGAGGCGGAAGCAACACGTAGTGGTCGCCCGGCTCGAGCGGACGCTGGCGAACGAGGTGGAGTTGGCCGTCGCCCGGCTTGTAGAACTCTTCGTCCTGATTGCCCTTGTACAACCCAACGAGCCCCCAGGCGAGGTGGTCGTGCACGGGCGTCATCGACCCGGACGGCACGACGAGACTGAACAAGCAGAGCGAGCGATCGGCGGCTCGGAAGAGAAGCCATTGGCCGATCCCGCCGCCCATCCCGCTCTGCGGAGCATCCTGCTGGAAGTGGGCTGGTAGCCATTCCGGCTCGGTGAGAAGCTGGCTGAAGCTCGGTTCAACCACGCGACAGACCTCGGCCGCCGACACCGACCGCGCGACGGCCGCTCGCACGTCACCGATCAAGCTGCGGACGGGCGGCACGTCGAGAATCCACTCGTCGTGCTCCAGGGGCTCGAGACCATGACTGACGAGGAGGTCGCACATCGCCTGGTGGCCCGGACGATAGTCCTCCGGGCGTCCCGGCGGCTCCAGGAGCGGATCGATGGTGTGCAACACGACCTGCGCGTGAACCGCTTCGGCGACCGGCGCTGTCCGCGGCAGGTTGACCAGCGGTTGACCAACACTCGCGAGTCCGCATGGTTGTAGCCCTCCAAGTCTGGCCTCCTACTGCGGAAGTAGGAGGCCAGAGGGTGCCGCCACCCCCTCAAACGCGATCAGCGCGATGAGGCCTGGTTGCGAGGGCGCCGTCTCCTGGCCCGCCGGACTACCTCTCGCGCGCACGCGCGCGCACGCGTAGCAGAGGAGGGGGTGGAGAGTACCCCCACCCCCGCGGACGAGTTCGGCGGGTCGGGGCCTGGTTGCGGGGCTCAGCCTCTCGCGAACTCCTCGGCGGTCTGAGGCTGGAACTCGAATCCCATTACAGGCTCGTCGCCGACGACCCACGCATCGTGACCGGGCTCGATGACGTAGGTCTGACCCGGACCGATCTCCTGCTCGGTGCCGTCGTCGTGGACGACGCCCATCGTGCCGGACTGCAACAGACCGAGGTGGAGCATCTGGCAGCTCTCGCCTCCGACGATCGGCTTGATGCACTCCGACCATCTCCATCCGGGCTCCAGCCGCATACGGGACGCAGTCGTTCCACCCATCCGAACGATCTCGATCGTCGTCTTATCGGGCGTCCGGGTTTCGTCGGGCGCGTTGAAGTCGCCGACCTCTACTCCAGCCATGGGAGCCTCCTTCCCAGCGTGGACGAAGACGATCCTAACGTTGGAGTCTCAGCCGCACAGAGGCGTGCAAGTCGAGCCAAACGCCTACGTGAGGGGACAGGAGCCACACGGCGTCGTCTCTGGCTCAGCGCGCGCTTCCTCTCGGAGAGGTTGGGGGCGATGCCGGGGCGCTTGAAGCTGGGTCGGAGGCCTAGGCCTCGATGTCGCGCCGCATCGCAGCGTCGAAGGCAACGCTCGAGAACGGGAAGTCGGTCCGGCGAACGAACGCGAGGGCGTCCTGAGCGCCGTACTCACGATCCATGCCGGAGTCCTCCCACTCGATAGACAGCGGCCCGTCGTACCCGATGCGGTTCAGCGCACGGAAGAGCGCCTCGAAGTCGACGTCGCCATGCCCAGGCGAGACGAAGTCCCAACCTCGGGCCTCTTCGCCGAAGTCTAGGTGCGAGCCGAGGATCGACCTCCGCCCGTCGAGCCGCTTCCTCGAGTCCTTGATGTGGACGTGATAGATGCGATCGGCGAACTCGAGCGCGAACTGCGCCGCGTCGAGGTGCTGGTGGGCGAAGTGCGACGGGTCGAGATTGATCCCGAACGCGGGACGCCGGCCAAGGGCTGCAAGGGTCTTCTCCGTCGTCACGAAGTCGTATGCGATCTCGGTCGGGTGAACCTCGAGGCCGAACCGAACACCCTCCTGGTCGAAGACGTCGAGGATCGGGCTCCACGCCTCGGCGACACTCGCGTATGCGCGCTCGATCTCGTCGAAGTCGTTCGGCGGGAAGGAGTAGAGCTGGTGCCAGATGGGCGATCCGGTAAATCCGTTCACCTGCATGACCCCGAACCGCGCGGCCGCCCGAGCTGTGTCCTTCATCCGCTCTGCCGCGCGTCTACGTACGCTCGCGGGCTCCCCGTCGCCCCAGACCTCCGGAGGCAAGATGGCCTTATGGCGCAGGTCGATCGGGTCGCACACGGCTTGCCCGACGAGGTGCGCGCCCAGCGCCCAGCAGCCTAGCCCGCTCCGCTCGAGGAGCTCGCGTCGCTCCCTGCAGTACCCATCCTCCGCGAGCGCACGGTCGACCTCGAAGTGATCGCCCCAGCACGCAAGCTCCAACCCCTCGAAACCCCACTCCCCGCAGGTCGCGGCGAGATCCGCGAGCCGGAGGTCGGCCCATTGACCCGTGAACAACGTAACTGGACGTGACACCGAGGCTCCTTGCCGTCGACGAGAAAGCGCCGCGAGCCGAGAGCTTGACCGATTGGCTCGATCTCTGCCTGAGGCCTCCTACGCGTGTCGGATTCGTGTCAGATCACACTGACGATCTCTGACCTCCGGAGTCCTGGCGAACGGAGCCGAACGGCTCAACCGCGCGACGCTGACGCATGGCGACCCGCCCGGACTTCCGCCGGACCCGATCAACGCGAGCGACTCGCGCACTCGGTCGCGCTCCTCAGCGTCACGGAACGAAAGCCAGACCGCCGAGCCTGCCACGGTTGCCGCCTCGCCGAGGAGCGCGAAGATGCCCGCCCCCACCATCGCTTCGATGCCAAGAAAGACTGCCCCGCGAACGGTCATGGACTCATCTCCGTGCCGAGTAGGTAAGGATCATCGACGACATCTGTTTCGTCGGTGACGGCACTAGCCCTCGCGAAGGAGGCTCACGATGAAGGAAGGACGGTTCCTGCGGATCGGCGGCTACGTTTCGGGAGGAGTTCTGATCGCCTTCGGCATCGCGGTGATCGTGCTCGGAATCTGGGGCTTCAACTTCACTCGCGACCACATCGCGCGCGAGGGCATCACCTTCGGGCCGATCGAAGACCCGGCGGTTGCCGAGCACGCTCCCGACTGGGCAGGACAACCGGTGGACACGGGGCGGAAGGCACTCGCTCAGGCAGAGATCATGCGCGAGCACACGCTGTCGGGCACGGGCGGTCTCACGTACGCGGAAATGGGGCGCTATCAGTCCGCGGCCAACCCGGACGACCCGAAGGGAACGAACGACGAGGCGGAAGCTGCGAAGGACGAAAGCGGCCAGCCGATCTCGAACGGTGCTCGCAACATCTGGGTGACGGAAACGGCTCTCGCAACCGCACTCGACATGGGGTTCATGTCCGAGATGCTCGCGATCTTCAGCATCGTCGTCGGGATCGCGTTGCTCTTGACGGGGATCGGGCTCGTCATCCTCGCAGCAGCAGTCTTCGGCAAGGGGAGGCAGGGGTCTGAACCTGCTGTTCACGCAGCCGAGAGGGCTCCTGCATGATTTTCTAGATCACCGAGAGGCGCCGCGGCGGGCGTTGGGCCACGTGACGGGCCGCCATGGCCCGCAACGAACGGGAGCGGCAACTCCCGCCAGTTGCTCAACCGGACAGCACCCACTCGATCGCCTCGTCGCGACGGTCGATCGGGAACGTCTTCGTCTCGCCTGGCGTCATCCAACCGAAGAGGTCGGTGAGGTGGGTCATCCACCCGATGTCGGTGACGAGCGCGATGCGCTTCCAGCCGCGAAGGTGTTCCACGCCCATCTTCAAGTCCTGCCACAGCGCCCCGCCGGTCATCCCGTCGAAGTCGGAGAAGACGATGACGAACCGGACATCACCGGCCGCAGCCGCCTTCTCAAGAGCAGGAAGCACGACATCGCGGTAGTCCTCCGCGGCGATCTCCCCACTCGCCTCGAACCCGATCACGCCATCGGGCATTCCGCTCAACTCGGTGATCACGGTCGCTCCTTTCCTGATGTCGTCGGAACTCCACACGATTCTGGTTCAAGGCTTGCATCACTCGCACAGGAGACCGCTCGTCCAGTTGACGCAGGCTCCCACCTCCTCCTCGCATTGGGTAACGCAGGCGGGGCCTGCTCAGCGCCGCGATCGTCGTGGTACACCACGTGCGTGGAGGCTCGTCTGGTCGAGCCGCCACTATCGGGGCGCGGCTTCGCGTCGCGTTGGCGTCGCCGCTAGACGACGAGACCGGGAGGCGAACATGACGAACGACCCGACACCGACCGAACAGACTGCCGCCCAGATGCCGGAAGCACCACCGCGAGGCGACGGCGGAAAGCAGAAGCGCCCAGTGGTCTGGATGATCCTTGCGGGTGTGGCGATCGTCGCCGCGCTCGGACTGGGCGCATGGGCGCTCTTGCTGAACGACGACCTCAACGACACCGATGCTGAACTTGAGGCCCAGACCGCAGCTGCAGAGTCAGCCTCCGACGAGGCCCAGCGTCGCATCAC
>DASTWH010000274.1:0-7334 GCA_035758735.1 Gaiellaceae bacterium | reverse complement strand
GCCTCATCGTCCTGGGCGGGCCGCTCGAAGGCGGGCGGGACGCATTTCACGTCGTCGACTCGCCGTCAGAAGAGGCACTGCGCGCACGGTTCGCAGAGGACCCGTGGGCGAAGAACGGGATGCTGAAGGTCACGAACGTCGAGCGCTGGACGATCCTGCTCGCGCCGGAGGACTAGCTCCTGACGGTGTTCGGTGCGGCGAGACCCGGGATCCAGGCGGTGCCGGCGAGAGGCACCCTGGCCATCGCCGCCGCCTCGACCGTGAGTGCGACGAGATCCTCGGGCTCGAGGTTGTGCACGTGTGACTTGCCGCACGCCCGCGCGAGCGTCTGGGTCTCGAGCGTGAGGACCCGGAGGTAGTTGGCGACGCGCCTGCCGCCCAGGATCGGGTCGAAGCGTGCGGCGAGCTCGTCGTCCTGGGTCGAGATCCCCGCCGGGTCGAGACCCGCCTGGTAGTCGTCGTAGAAGCCCGCGGCACTTCCGATCTCGCGGTACGCCTCCTCGTGCTCGGGTGCGTTGTCCCCCATCGCGACGAGCGCGGCCGTGCCGATCGAAACCGCGTCCGCGCCGAGGGCGAGTGCCTTCGCGACGTCCGCCCCGTTCCGGATCCCGCCCGAGACGATCAGCTGCACCTGTCGGTGCATCCCGAGCTCCTGGAGGGCATCCGCGGCAATCCGCGTGGCAGGGAGCGTCGGGATGCCGACGTGCTCGATGAAGACGTCCTGCGTCGCCGCCGTCCCGCCCTGCATCCCGTCGACGACGATCACGTCCGCACCCGCCTTCACCGCGAGCTGCACGTCGTAGTACGTCCGCGTCGCGCCGACCTTCACGAAGATCGGCTTCTCCCAGTCCGTGATCTCGCGGAGCTCGGTGATCTTGATCTCGAGATCGTCGGGGCCCGTCCAGTCGGGATGCCGAGACGCCGAGCGCTGGTCGATGCCCTTGGGGAGCGACCGCATCTCCGCGACGCGGTCGGAGATCTTGTGCCCGAGCAGCATCCCGCCGCCGCCCGGCTTCGCTCCCTGCCCGACGACGACCTCGATCGCGTCGGCGCGCCGCAGGTCGTCGGGGTTCATGCCGTAGCGCGACGGAAGGAGCTGATAGACGAGTGTCTCCGAGTGCTCGCGCTCCTCCGGCGTCATGCCGCCGTCGCCGGTCGTCGTCGAGGTGCCGGCCTCGGTCGCACCGCGTCCCAGAGCCTCCTTCGCGGGCGCGGACAGCGCGCCGAAGCTCATCCCCGCGATGGTGACCGGGATCTTCAGCTCGAGCGGCTTCTTGGCGAAGCGCGTCCCGAGCACGACGTCGGTCGCGCACTTCTCGCGGTACCCCTCGAGGGGATAGCGGGAGATCGACGCGCCGAGGAAGAGCAGGTCGTCGAAGTGCGGAAGACGCCGCTTCGCGCCGAAGCCGCGGATGTCGTAGATCCCCTCGGACGCCGCGCGTTGGATGTCCGCGATGACGGCCCTGTCGAAGAGATACGACTCGCGGAGGTTCCAGGGGCGCTCGGTCGTGGACATCAGTACGCGCCCACGTTGTCGATCTTGAAGTTGTAGAGCTGGCGCGCGGACCCGTAGCGACGGAACTCGCCTGCTTCGGCCTCGATCCCGGCCGCGTCCAGAAGCTCGCGCACCTGTGCGACGTGCTCGTCGCCCATCTCCTTCTCGACGCAGTCGGCACCGAGGCTCGCGACCGAGCCGCGGACGTAGAGCCTGGCCTCGTAGATCGAGTCGCCGAGCGCCTCGCCGGCATCGCCACAGACGACGAGGCAGCCGGTCTGTGCCATGAAGGCGCTCATGTGGCCCACCGAGCCGCCGACGACGATGTCGATCCCCTTCATCGAGATCCCACAGCGCGACGAGGCGTTCCCGTGGACGACGAGCAGCCCGCCGCGACCGGTCGCGCCGGCCGACTGGCTCACGTTTCCGTCGACCTCGACCCGGCCCGACATCAGGTTCTCGGCGATGCCGGTGCTCGCGTTGCCGTGCACGCGCACGGTCGCGAGCTTGTTCATCCCCGCGCAGTAGTAGCCGACGTGGCCGTCGATGTCGACCTCGATCTCAGCGTCGAGTCCGCACGCGACAGCGTGCCCGCCGCTCGGGTTCACGATCCGCCAGTGGCTCGGTCCCGGCGTGCGGACGAGGTCGTGGAGGCGCTGGTTCAGCTCGCGCAGCGAGGTCGTCGCGAGATCGACCACCTCGACGGCCGCGTGCTCGCGCTCCGCCACCGCCATCAGACGAACGCCTTCTCCCAGGCGTACACGACGCCTGGCTCGGGCTCCCACGCGCGCGCGTCGGCGGCTCCAGGCAGGACCGCGATCGCCCGCCACTCCGACGACATGGCGACCCAGTCGTCGGTCTCGGCGAGGACGGCCGGCTTGCAGGCGATCGGGTCACGGAGCACCGCGAACCCGTCGGCGGTGCCGACCGCGAAGGTGTAGAAGCCGTCGAGGTCCTCGAGACATCCCTCGAGCGCCTGCTCGAGGCTCGCGCCCTCGCGGAGACGCCAGGCCAGGTAGCCCGCCGCGACCTCGGTGTCGTTCTCGGTCTGGAACTCGATGCCCTCGCGCCGGAGGCTCTCGCGCAGGCGATTGTGGTTCGACAGCGAGCCGTTGTGGACGAGGCACAGGTCGTAGCCCGTCGAGAACGGATGCGAGCCCTCTGTCGTCACGCGGCTCTCGGTGGCCATACGCGTGTGTCCGAGCGCGTGCGTCCCCTGGAAGTCCGAGAGCGCGAACGCTCGTGCGAACTCCTCGGGCAGGCCGGTCTCCTTGTAGATCTCGATGACGCGGCCCGCACTCATCACGCGGAGGTCGGGACGGTTCGCGCGCACCCAGCCCTCGGCGTCGGACGCATCCGCGTCGACGACGAAGACCGCGTGGCTTGCCCGCACCGCGGGCTCGGCACACACCGCGAACGCGTCGCACAGTCCGTCCCGCACCGCTCCCCAGCGCTCGGCCGGATCGGCCGAGTACAGCGTCAGCTTGCTCGAACCGGTCGGCGCCGGATCGCGATACACGGCGACGCCCGCCGAGTCGGGGCCGCGGCTCGACATCTGGACGAGCATCGCCTCGAGGTGCCCGCCCAGACGCTGCTCGATCTGGGGCGACTTCGCGAACAGACCGACGATTCCGCACATGTGGTCAGTATCTCCACATCTCGACGTGAGAGATCACGCACTTTGCGTGATCAGTATGGAGGTTTCCTCCATATTGCTAGAACCGCGTGAGGTACTCGCGGACCTCCCACGGCGTGACCTGCTCGTGGTAGCGGAACCACTCGTCGCGCTTCACGCGGGCGAAGTAGTCCAGGTAGTCCTCGTCCCGACCGCGCCCCAGCGCGGCTCGCAGCACCTCGTCGCCCTCGAGCTCGCCGACCGCTTCGAGCAGATTCGCCGGCAGCGACTGGAGGCCGCGGCTGCGGAGCTCCCGCTCGGGGATCGTGTAGAGGTTCTCGGAGTTCGGCTCACCGGCGTCGAGGCCCTTCTCGATTCCATCGAGCCCGGCCGCGAGCACTGCCGCCGCCGCGAGGTACGGGTTGCACGAGCCGTCGATCGTCCTGTCCTCGATGCGACCAGGTCCTGGGATACGGAGCATCTGCGTGCGGTTGTTGTAGCCGTACGAGATCCAGACCGGCGACCATGTCGCACCGCTCGTCGTCGAGCCCATCTTGAGACGCTTGTACGAGTTGACCGTCGGAGCGGTGACGCCGCTGTACGCTCGGGCGTGGGTCCGGAGACCGCCGATGAAGCGATAGGCGGTGTCGGAGAGGCCGAGTCCGCGCGGGTCCGACTCGTCGAGGAAGAGATTCGTGTCGCCGTCCCACAGGGACATGTGGAAGTGGCAGCCGTTCCCGGTGAGGTGCGAGAACGGCTTCGGCATGAAGGTCGCGATCATCTCGTTCTGCTCCGCCAGGGTGTGGACCATGTAGCGGAAGAAGATCGCCCGGTCGCACGAGACGAGCGCGTCGTCGTAGGTGAAGTTCTGCTCGAACTGGCCGTTCGCGTCCTCGTGGTCGTTCGCGTAGTTGCCCCACCCGAGCTCGTTGCAATAGCGAGAGACCGTCGTCAGGAAGTCGTACCGGCGCGTCAGGCCGAGCATGTCGTAGCAGGGCTTTTCGAGCGTGTCGTACGGGTCCGCGATCTCGATCGAGCCGTCGTCGCGCTGCTTGACGAGGAAGTACTCGAGCTCGAGGCCCATCCGAAACTCGAAGCCCTTCTCCTTCGCCTGCGCGAGGACGCGCCGGAGGATCGTGCGCGGGCAGTAAGGCCACTCCTCGCCCTCGACGGTGACGTCGCAGGCGAAGCGCGCGAGGTTCGACTGCCAGGGGACGGGCGTGTAGCTCGCGAGGTCCGGGATCGCCGCGATGTCGGGGTCGCTCGGTGCCTGCCCGATCTCGCCGGCGGCGAAGCCCGCGAAGCCCGCGCCCTCCTCGAGGAGCCCGTCGAACGCCTCCCGTGCGCCCACCGGGACGAGCTTCGCGCTCGGCCGGGCGTACATGTCGACGAACTGCGCGAACACGAACTCGACGCCGCGCGCCTGCATGTCCTTCCAGATCGCGTCGGCCGATGCCGTCCCAGCCATGGCTGCTCCTCCTCTGACGTCGGTCGCATAGCCCTACCAGGCTCCACGCCGCGCGGGAAGGTGCGGCTTCCACACCTTCCACGGCCGGATATGTGCGAATCAGCCGGTCTTGGTGGCGCCGAGAGCCCGCTGCAGCTTCACCATCTTCACGGCGATCTCGATCGCGAGCCAGTCGTCGCGCCGGAGGTCGAGGCCGGAGAGCTCGCCGATCCGGCGCAGGCGCTGCCGCAGCGTGTTCGGGTGGACGTACAGCGCCTCGGACGTCGCGCTGATCGAGCCGTGTCGGCGGAGGAACTCCTCGAGCGTGGAGAGGAGCTGCGCTCCTCGCTGGTCGTCGTAGTCGGCGAGGCGCCCGACGGCATCAACCGTCGCGTCGCGCAGCCCGCCGTCAACCGCGACGCGGAGGAGGTACTTGTACGCGCCGAGGTCGTCGTAAGCGAGAACGGACGGCTTGCCCGAGAGGACGACCGTGCCGACGAGCGCCTGCTGCGCCTCGGCGAAGCCCTCGGCGTACGACGCCTGCCCCCGACAGACGCTCGACACGCCGATCGAGACGGGCTCACCGAGATCAGTGTGAATGCGGCCCAGCCGCTCGACGAACGACTCGCTCGACGTCGAGGTCAGTCGCACGAGGGCGCGGAGCGAGTCCTCTCGGTGGTCGAAGAGTGATCCTGGCGCCGCGCTCCGCAGCGCGCGTTCGAGCGGCTCGCTCCACGGCTCGGCGACGAGCACGACGTGTGGCTGGTCGAGATCGCAGCCGAGCCTGGCCGCGCGGCCCTCGAGGTCGCCCCGGGGCCGGCCTCCCGCGAGCTCCTCGAGGAAGTCCTTGATGAGGTTCTTCTCCGTGAGCTGCTCGATCACCTGGACCTTCTTGATCCCGACCGCGACCTGGCTCGCCACCGCACGGCCGAGCTCGACGCGTGAGCTTCCCTCTGCGACCAACAGACCGATGAGCTCGCCGGTCGCGATGAGCGGGACGGCGAGACGCGAGCTGCGACCGCCACGGGCGAGCTCGGGCCCGAGCTCGGCGAGCCCGAGCGTCTCACGTGCGCCGCCCGGCTCCGGATCGCTCGCCTTGAGGTCGAGCTCCTCGCGTGTCGGATCGAGCAGGTAGACGTGACACGCGCGCGCCGCCAGCAGCGGGCGGGCGTCCGTGACGACCGTCTGCAGGAGCTCGTCGAGCCCTTCGGCTCGCGCGATCGCCTCGGCGAGCTCGGTCAGCTGCTCGAGCTCGGCGACCCGGAGCCGGGTCTCCTCGTAGAGGCGAGCGTTCTCGATCGCGCCCGCGACGAGCGAGGCCGAGGTGACGATGAAGTCGACCTCGTCGTCCGTGAACTCCCGCGGCGCCTCCGTGTGCGCGGTGATCGCGCCGATCGCCTCGCCCGAGCGGCCGACGATCGGAACCGCCAGGAGCGACTGATACCGCTCCTCCTCGAGCTCCGGCACGTACTTCACCCGCGGATCCGCGAGCGCGCTCTCTCTGATGAACGCCGGCTCGGCGTGCTCGACGGCCCACCACGCGAGACTCTCACCACGCTCGAACACGACGCGTCCGACCTGGCGTTCGTACGGCGACGACGCCGCCCGCATGACGAGTCGGTCGCCCTCGACGAGGTAGACGAAGCTCCCGTGGACGCCGCTCGCGTCCGACATGAGCCGCACCACCGCAGGCAGCACGTCGGCGAGCTCGATCGACGACGCGACGGTCGAGACGATCTCCTGCAGGAACTTCTCGCTCGTTTGCAGGGACATCGCCGCGGACTCTACGACGCCGAACGCGAGCAGGCAACGAGTGGACGCCCCCCAGCGGCCGCGAAGGGCCGCCTCTGGGGATCTACGCGCGACCGAAGTCTGCCGTTGCAGAGTCCGGTCTTGCGCAGGACTCAGTGGAGAGCGGCGGCCCCCAGGTGGCGCTCGTGTGCGCCCGACTCGAGGATCTCGCCGACCTGGGCGATCGCGAAGCGGATCTCGTCGTCGCTCGTGAAGAAGTGCGGCCCGATGCGGATTCCTGCTCCGGGGCGGAAGTCGCCGAGGATCCCGCGCTGCTCGAGCTCCGCGTATACGGCGCCCGCCTCGGGCACGTTCACGATGACCGCGCCGCCACGACGCACGGGATCCCGGGTCGAGTGGACCTCGAATCCCGCGGCGTCGGCGAGCTCGATGAGGAGCTGCGTCTGGCGCAGCGAGTTCTCCCGGATGCGGTCGACGCCGATCTCCTCGATCAGGTCGTAGCCGGCCGTGCCGGCCATGTGCGCAGCGGGGTTCGGCGTGCCGGTGAGGAAGCGCGCGGCGCCGTCCGCGTACTCGAGCTCCTCCTCGAACGCGAACGGGCGTGCGTGCGCCTGCCAGCCGACGTAGGTCGGCTCGAGCGTCTCGGCGAGGTCGGGCCGGACGTACAGCCAGCCGTTCGCCGGGCCGCCGCAGAGCCACTTCACCGAGCCGCCGACCGCGAAGTCGACACCGAGCGCGGCGAGGTCGACCGGGACGATGCCGGCCGACTGGTAGCAGTCGAGGATCACGTGCGCGCCCACCTCGTGTGCGCGGCGCACGATCGGCTCGATGTCCTGGATGACCGAGTCCTTGAACAGGACCTGGCTGATGGGGACGAGCAGCGTGCGCTCGTCGATCCGCTCGACGATCTCGGCGTCGTCCTCGCACACGACGACCTCGAGATCGGGCTGCGCCTGGTACAGGTAGCGGACGGACGGGAAGTTGCCGCGCTCGTAGATCACGCGGTTCCTCGCCGGGTCGACCGG
>DASTWH010000175.1:0-7505 GCA_035758735.1 Gaiellaceae bacterium | reverse complement strand
GCGGGAGCCCCCCCCGACACTGGAACCTCTACCGCGCCATGCGGATCGCGACGTCGTACTTCGACACCGACGTTCGCTCACCCGGCGTGTCGTCCCGCGGCATCGCGTCGAGGATCTCGTTGCCGCGCGCGTAGTCGTCCTCGTTGTCGAAGAAGACGATCGACACCGACTTGTCGGCGCCGGCGTCGTGCAGGACGACGATCTCCGTCGCATTCAGTCCCTCGGGCTGCTCGCCCGTCTCGATCTGCTGCCGCAGCTGGTCGATGCGAGCGCGGTCGACCCCTTCGAAGGTCACGACCCGTGCAAGAGCCATTCTCAGCTCCTCTCCTCGTTAGGTAGGGAACGGCGTGGAGCATATGCCCCGAACCGCACCCGGCCGGAGCGGGTCGGCGCCGCTGCGAGAATCGCCGCGTGCACCGGATCGTCGATGCAACCGCGAACCAGCTCCGCGTGGCCAAGCGGCTCGCGCCACGGCGTGGCGCGAGCTTCGGGGAGCGGTTCGGGCGCCTGGACGAACGCCTGGTGTTCGTGCTCGGCTCGCCGCGCTCCGGCACGACGTTCCTGGCCGGAGCGATCGGCTCGCTTCCGGGCTTCGTCGACCTCGGTGAGGTCCCGCCGGTCAAGGCGGCAGTGCCCGAGCTCGCCGGGCTCGCGCCCGAGGAGGCGGCACGGCGGCTCCGTCGGATCCTCAACGTCTCCCGCCGCGTCGGGCTCGTCGGCTCGGTGCGTGCTGTCGAACAGACCCCGGAACTGGCGCACCTCGCAGCGGCGATCCCGCTCGCATTTCCCGAGGCGGTCGTCGTTCACATCGTCCGCGACGGTCGTGATGTCGCCTGCTCGCTG
Organism: Gaiellaceae bacterium; assembly: GCA_035758735.1. Lineage (GTDB taxonomy): Bacteria > Actinomycetota > Thermoleophilia > Gaiellales > Gaiellaceae > GMQP-bins7. The sequence goes on along the minus strand of DASTWH010000175.1, from coordinate 6,662 downwards.
CTGGAGAAGCCCTGGCTCCGGCGCGAGCAGGTGGACGCGGACGACGCCGGCGTGCCCTACGGGGCATACGCGCGGTTCTGGGTCGAGTCCGAGCGACGCGCCGAGTTCGAGACGGCCAGCGACGCGCGCCGAGCAGCGTGGGTCTGGCGCAGCTACGTCGGGGCGGCACTGAGAGCGACGGACGCGATCGAGGTCAGGTACGAGCAGATGGCCTCCGACCCGCACGCGGTCGCGGCGACGCTCGCATCGAGAATCGCCGCGCCCAGCGGGCCGCTCGCCGCGGCACTCGGTCGAGCGCACGCCGAGTCAGTCGGCCGTTACGCGCACGACTTGAGCGCCGAGCAGCTCGCTGACGTCGAGGTCGAGGCCGGCGACCTGCTGCGAGACCTCGGCTACGTGAGCTCGGCCAGGGCCTGACGCACCTTCGCGAGATGGGCCTGCAGCTCGGTCGTCCGAGCGAGGTCGGCGCTCGCGAGATCGCGCTTCAGCTTCCGCTCGCGCAGCCGGAGCAGGAGCTCCGTTCCTGTGCGTTCGTCGAGCGCCTCCTGCGCGGCGCGGGCGTCGAACTCGGCACGGAGTGCTGTGAGCTCAGGATCGTCCCTCCCGGAGACGAGCATGTCGCGGAAGCGGCGGTTCTCCTCCGAGTCGAAGTGGTCGGTCGAGAGCTCGGCGAGCCCGCGGACGAGCGTGGGACTGGCGACGCACGCGGCCAGGACGTCGCGCTCGAGCCGGTCGCCGGCGCCGAGCAGCCGCGGCGGCTCCTCTGAGTGCGTCTGCGCTCCTCCCCGCGCCGGCGCGAGACCAGCGAGCGTCTCGCGAGGAAGATCGAGCCGGTCGGCGAGAAGTCGGAGCGCCTCCTGGCGCTCCGGGGAGTCCTCGGCCCTCGCAAGCACCTCGCGCGCCCTCACGAAGCCCTCCTGCCGGTCGGCCGAGCGCTCGATCTCGAGCCGGACGCGATAGACGAGGTAGCTCTCCGCCGTCCGCAGTCGATCCTCGAAGCCGTCCGGCGCATCCGCCGGGTCCTGACCGCGAGGGAGCGTGACGATCTTGACGTCGAACCCCTGGGCGGTCGCGAGCTCCATCCCGCGCAGCGTCGCGTCCTGTCCCGCGGCGTCGGCGTCGAAGCAGAGGAAGAGCTTCTTCGTCATACGCCCGAGCTCCCGCAACTGCCGCTCCGTGAGCGCCGTTCCCATGGACGCGACGACGGGCTCGAACCCGGCCTGCCTGAGCGCGATGACGTCCGTGTTTCCCTCGACCACGGCCGCGAAGTCCTGCTTTCCGATCGCGGCCTTCGCGAGGTGGAGCCCGTACAGGACGGCGCTCTTGTGGAAGAGGTCGCCCTCGGGAGAGTTCACGTACTTCCCGCGCAACGGGTCGTCCTCGCGGAGCTTGCGCGCCTGGAAACCGACGACCCGCCCGCGAGCGTCGGCGAGCGGGAACATGAGCCGCTGCGGGAAATAGTCGGTGCCACGTGTCGTGACGAGCCCGGCTGACTTCAGCTCGTCGAGCGTGAACCCGCGGTCCTTCGCCTTGTCCGCGAGACCTCGGCCCGGCGACAGCCCGAGACGGAACTCCTTGGCGATGTCCTCGCCCAGACCGCGGCCCGCGAGGTACTCGCGCACCGACCCGCCTGCGTCGCCATCCCAGAGCAGCCGTTCGAAGTACGACGCCGTCTGGTCGAGCACGGTGTAGAGGCGCTCGCGCCGCCTCCGTTCCGCCTCGACCTGCGGCGAGGCCTCCTCGACCTCGATCGGCACGCGGAACCGATCCGCGAGCCACTCCACCGCACCCACGAAGTCGAGGTTCTCCGTCTCGCGGACGAACGAGATGACGTCGCCGCCCTTGCCGCAGCCGAAGCAGTAGTAGAGCTTCTCGACCGGGTTGACCGAGAACGACGGCGTCTTCTCCTCGTGGAAGGGGCAGCGTCCCGTAAAGCGAGACCCGGACGCCCGCCGGAGCTGGGTTCGGCCGGACACCACCTCGACCATGTCCGCCGCAGCGACGACATCCCGTACGGACGAGTCCCTGATCCTTGCCACCCGATGAGACTACTCGGCGCCCACGCCGTAGTCTCTTACGCCATGGCGGAGGGCACGCGCCGCGAGCGAAAGGTCGTGACGGTCGTCTTCTGCGACCTCGTCGGGTTCACATCGCAGGCCGAGGCGATGGATCCCGAGGACGTCGAGGCACTGCTGACGCCATACCACGACCGCGTTCGGACCGAGCTCGAACGGCGTGGCGGCACCGTCGAGAAGTTCATCGGCGACGCGGTCATGGCGCTGTTCGGTGCGCCGACCACGCACGAGGACGACCCCGAGCGAGCCGTGCGTGCCGCTCTCGCCATCCGCGACTTCGCCGTCGAGGAAGGGCTCGAGCTCCGCGTCGGGATCACGACCGGCGAAGCGCTGATCAGGCTCGATGCGCGGACCGACGCGGGAGAGGGGATGGCCTCGGGGGACGTCGTCAACACCGCGGCGCGCCTCCAGAGCGCTGCGCCGGTGAACGGCATCGTCGTCGACGAGACAACTCACCGCGCAACGCGGCAGGCCATCGACTACCGGAGCGCCGACGCGGTCGAGGCGAAGGGAAAGGCGAGCCCGATCCCGATCTGGGAGGCGATCGCAGCTCACTCGCGCTTCGGCGTCGACCTCGCGCACGAGGCGCGCACGGAGCTCGTCGGCCGCGAGCGCGAGCTCGGGATCGTGCGTGACGTCTTCGAGCGGACGCGACATGACCGGACGCCGCAGCTGCTCACGCTCGTCGGGGTTCCCGGCATCGGCAAGAGCCGGCTCGTGTACGAGCTGCGACGGATCGCCGAGGACGGCGCCGAGCTCATCACCTGGCGCCAGGGGCACTGTCTCGCATACGGCGACGGGGTTACGATGTGGGCCCTCGGCGAGATCGTCAAGGCGCAGGCGGGCATCCTCGAGGGCGACTCGCCCGGGGACGTGGCTGCGAAGATCCACCGTGCCGTCGCCGATGCACTGCCGGGGTCGTCGGATGCAGCGTGGATCGAGCCGCAGCTCCTCGCCCTCGTCGGCCAGGGCGCGGAGAGCGAGCTGGGCGGCGACCGCCGCGGACAGTCTTTCGCCGCCTGGCGGCGGTTCCTCGAGGGGCTCGCGGAGCAACGGCAGCTCGTCCTCGTTGTCGAGGACCTGCACTGGGCGGACGACAGCATGCTCGACTTCGTCGACGAGCTCGTCGAGTGGGTGACGGACGTGCCGCTCCTCGTCGTGGGGACCGCACGTCCCGAGCTCCTCACGCGCCGGCCGGGCTGGGCGGGCGGAAAGCTCAACGCGACGACCGTCGCGCTCTCGCCGCTCACGGACGAGCAGACGGCGACGCTGATCGGGGGGTTGCTCGCGCGGCCCGTGCTCGCGGACGAGCAGCAGAGGCTGCTCGAGCACGCCGGCGGGAACCCGCTCTATGCGGAGCAGTTCGCCGAGCTCTACCTCGAGCGCGGTTCGGCAGAAGACCTTCCGCTCCCCGAGACGCTCCAGGGCGTCATCGCCGCGCGGCTCGACGGCCTCGCGACCGAGGAGAAAAAGCTCCTCCAGGATGCGGCGGTCGTCGGCAAGGTCTTCTGGAGCGGCTCGCTCGGGCGCGCGCCGGAGTCCGACGCGGCAATCCTGCACTCCCTCGAGCGCAAGGCGTTCATCCGCCGCCAGCGGCGGACGTCGATCGAGGGCGAGAGCGAGTACGCATTCGCGCACGCCCTCGTCCGCGATGTCGCCTACGGCCAGATTCCACGCGCAGAGCGCGCCGCGAAGCATCGCCGGGTGGCCGAGTGGATCGAATCGCTGGGACGACCGGAGGACCACGCCGAGATGCGGGCGTACCACTGGCGGTCTGCGCTCGATCTCGTGCAAGCGAGCGGTGCCGACGATCGCGACCTAGTGGAACACGTGCGACTCGCGCTCCGCGACGCGGGCGACCGCGCTTTCGGATTGAACAGCTATGCCACCGCCGCGTCGCTCTACGAGGACGCCCTCGAGTTGTGGCCGGACGACGGCGAACGACCCGCGATCGTCTTCAGCCGCGCGCGGGCTCTGTTCACCGCAGGCGACGAACGGAGCGCCGAGGCTCTCGCGGCAGCCCGCGACGCGCTCATCGCCGTGAGCCGACCCGAGGATGCCGCCGAGGCCGAGGCATTTCTCGCCCAGCTGCACTGGTTCCGAGGTGAGAACGACGATGTCTTCCTGCATCTGCAATCGGCGGAGGAGCTCGTCCGGGGCGCGGCCGCCTCAGCCGGTGTCGCTCGCGTCCTCGCCTGGTCGGCTCGCTACCGGTTCCTCGCCGGCGAGGTCGAGCCCGCCTTGCACCAGGCGCGAGAAGCCCTCGCGATGGCCCAGAGCCTCGACCTGAACGACATCCGCATCCACGCGCTCACGACGGTCGGCTCGGCGAAGGAGTACCTCGGCGACACGACGGGACGAGACGATCTGGAGGAGGCGATCGAGGTTGGGCTTGCCACCAACTCTCCGATGGCCGCAGGCGCCATGAACAACCTCACCGTCTTCCTCGACACAACGGACATGCGGCGCGTCGAGGACCTCTTCCGCCAAGGACGTCAGGAGGCGGAACGCGTCGGCGACGCCACCTTGCTCCGGTTCCTGCGTGGGAACTCCATATTCCCGCACTGGATCTTGGGCGAGTGGGACGAGGCGCTCGCCACGGCCAACGAGTTCATCGCCGAGTGCGAGCGAGGACTGCCAACGATCCTGGAAGGGCCAACCCGCCTTCTTCGTGCGTGCATCGTCATGTCACGCGGGAAAGCCGACGCCGCTCTCCCCGACTTCCGTCGCGGGCTGGAGTTGGCTCGGAGCGCTCGCAAGGATCCCGATGCGATCGTCCCCGCTCTCATCCGAAACGCCTGGGCGCATCTTCGGCTCGGGCGCGTCACGGAGGCACGCACGGCCTTCGAGGAGGCGCTTCCTCACGTCGTGCGCCACCCGCACTCGCGGCCGTGGATGCTGGCCGAGGTGGCGTACGAGCTCCAGGATACGTCCGTCGTCCGCGACGTCTTCCTTCAACTCCCTCCGTCTCCCGGTCATAAGGCGATGATCGCCGTGCTCGAGGGCGACTTCGCCACAGCTGCACAGGGCTACGACGAGGCGGGTCTCTTTCTCTTCGAGGCAGAGGCTCGTCTTCGCTGGGCGGAGCAGCTCGCCCGAGCTGGCCGTCGCCCGGAGGCTGAGGTCGAGATCGAGAGGGCTCTCGGCTTCTATCGGCCGAACGGCGCGACGCTCTTCGTCGAGTGGGGCGAGCGTCTCCTGGCGGAGGCTGCGACGGCATGAGCTCCCCGCGCCGCGAGCGCAAGGTCGTCACGGTCGTCTTCTGCGACCTGGTGGGCTTCACGTCCCGGGCGGAGTCGCTCGACCCCGAGGACGTCGAGGCGATTCTCCGCCCGTACCACGAGCGTGTCCGGTCCGAGCTCGAGCGCCACGGCGGCACCGTCGAGAAGTTCATCGGCGACGCCGTCATGGCCTTGTTCGGGGCGCCCACGGCGCACGAGGACGATCCCGAGCGTGCGGTTCGTGCGGCCCTCGCGATCCGCGACTTCGCCGTCGAGGAGGGCATCGAGCTCCGCGTCGGGATCACGACCGGCGAGGCCCTGGTCTCGCTCGACGCCCGGCCCGACGCCGGCGAGGGCATGGCGTCCGGCGACGTCGTCAACACCGCCGCTCGCTTGCAGTCGGCAGCGCCCGTCAACGGCGTGCTCGTCGACGAGACGACGTACCGCGCGACCCGCCAGGCCATCGAGTACGAGGACGCTGTTTCGGTCGAGGCGAAGGGCAAGTCCGAGCCCATCGCCGTGTGGGAGGCGACGGCCGCTCGCTCGCGCTTTGGAGTCGACGTCGCGCACGAGGCGCGCTCGCAGCTCGTCGGGCGGGAACGCGAGCTCGCCGCGCTGCAGGACGTCTTCGATCGAGCGCGACACGGCCGCACCCCCCAGCTCCTGACCCTCGTCGGAGTGCCGGGCATCGGCAAGAGCAGGCTCGTCTACGAGCTCTCCCAGATCGTGGAGGCAGATCCCGAGCTGATCACCTGGCGGCAGGGACGCTGCCTCGCCTACGGCGACGGGGTCACGCTGTGGGCGCTCGCCGAGATCGTCAAGGCGCAGGCGGGCATCGCGGAGCAGGACAGCCCGGCCGACGTCGCGGAGAAGCTCCGACGCGCTGCGAGGGAGCCACTTCCCGAAGAGGACGCTGCGTGGGTCGAGTCGCACCTCCTCGCGCTCGTGGGCCTCTCGACGGAGGCCGAGCTGGGAAGCAATCGGCGGAACGAGGCGTTCTCGGCGTGGCGCCGCTTCCTCGAAGCGCTCGCCGAGCAGCGCCCGGTCGTCCTGGTCTTCGAGGACTTGCATTGGGCCGACGAGAGCCTCCTCGACTTCGTCGACGAACTCGTCGACTGGCTCACGGACGTGCCCCTCCTCGTCGTCGCGACCGCGAGGCCGGAGCTCCTCGACCGGCGCCCGAACTGGGGCGGCGGAAAGCTCAACGCAGCGACGATCGCTCTGGCGCCTCTCACCGACGAGCAGACGGCCCAGCTGCTCGGACGCGCACTCGGAACGCCCGTGCTCGCCGTCGAGACGCAAATGGCGCTCCTCGAGCGGGCGGGCGGGAACCCCCTCTACGCCGAGCAGTTCGCGGAGCTCTATG
>DASTWH010000130.1:0-3841 GCA_035758735.1 Gaiellaceae bacterium | reverse complement strand
GCTCGTCGACGGCGGCCGCGTAGGCCTCCGGCTCCGGCTCGACGTGGACGACCTCGGCGCCGCGCAGCTCCTGCGCGTGCGCGATCTGCCCGACCGTCGGGAACTCGTACTCGCTGATCACGATCCGGTTGCGCTCCGGGTCGAGCGGCAGGGCCGAGACGAGCGCGCTCACGCCCTGCGAGACCGACGTGGTGACGGCGACGTCGTCGGCGCGGGCGTGGAGGAGCCCCGCGACCGCCGTTCGGAAGGCCTCGTTCCGCTCGACCCAGAAGTCCCACTCGGCGCCGTTCGCGTCCCAGCCCGTGAGCCACTCCTCGACCGCGCCCCGCACGCGGTGCGAGAGCGCCCCCTGCGAGCAGGAGTTGAGATACGTCGCGCTCTCGAAGATCGGTAACTCCCCGCGGACCGCGGCGCCGACCCGTCCGGTCTCAACGGCCAAGGTAGGCCTTCCGCAGGTCCTCGTTCTCGAGCAGGTCGGCGGCCGCGCCCTCCAGCACGATGCGGCCCGTCGAGAGGACGTAGCCGCGATGGGCGATCGAGAGCGAGACGTTCGCGTTCTGCTCGACGACGAGCATGGCCACGCCGGCGTCGTTCACCTGCTTGATGATCTCGAAGCTTCGCTCGACGAGGATCGGCGCGAGGCCCATCGACGGCTCGTCCATCAGGAGGAGCCGCGGCCGCGACATCAGCGCCCGCCCCATCGCAACCATCTGCTGCTCGCCGCCCGAGAGCGTGCCTGCGAGCTGCGAGCGGCGCTCGTAGAGCAGGGGGAAGAGCGAGTAGACGCGATCGAACTCCTCCTTGAGGTCGGCGCGGCGGCGGAGGTACGCGCCCATCTCGAGGTTCTGGAGCACCGTCATCGGCCCGAAGAGGCGGCGGTTCTCCGGCACGATCGCGAGCCCGCGCCGGATCCGGTGGGCGGTCGGGAGGCGCGTCACGTCCTCCCCGCCGATCAGGACGCGGCCCGTGCGCGGCCGGACGAGGCCGAGGATCGTCTTCAGCGTCGTCGACTTGCCCGACGCGTTGCCGCCAAGGAGGCAGACGAGCTCGCCCTCGCGAACGACGAGGTTCGAGTCCTGGAGGATGTGGATCGGGCCGTAGAACGTGTTGACGCCCTCGAGCTGCAGGAGCGGCGGCGCCTCGGCGGGCTGGGCGGCGGCGGTGCTCACTTGCGCGCCATCCCTCCGGTGCCCAGGTACGCCTCGACCACGCGCGGGTCTGTCGCAACGGCCTCGAAGGTGCCCTCGGCGATCCTCACGCCGTGGTCGAGCGCGACGACCCGGTCCGAGATCCCCTCGACGACGTGCATGTCGTGCTCGATCACGAGGATCGTGTACCCGCCCTCGGTCCGCAGCTTCCCGATCAGCTCGGTGATCTCCTGCGTCTCCTTCGGGTTCATCCCCGCGGCGGGCTCGTCGAGGAGGAGGAGCCGCGGGCGGGTGGCGGTCGCGCGCGCGATCTCGAGCCGGCGGCGGTTCGCGTAGGAGAGCGAGTACGCGGGCTGGTCCCAGCGGTAGCCCATCAGGCGCTCGCCGAAGAACGCGAGCCGCTCCTCCGCGAGCGCGCGGATCTCCCGCTCCTCGCGCCGCTGGCCCGGCGTCCGCAGGATCGACCGCAGCGGCCCGGCGCCCGTGTGGCCGTAGGCCGCGGCCATCACGTTCTCGCGCACGGTCATGTTGAGGAAGAGTCGCAGCGTCTGGAACGTCCGCGCGATGCCGCGCCTCGTGATCTGGTGCGGCTCGAGCCCCGTGATCGGCTCGCCCTCGAAGAGGATCTCCCCCTCGGTCGGCTCGTAGATCCCGGTGATCAGGTTGAAGAGCGTCGTCTTCCCCGCGCCGTTCGGGCCGATCACCGAGACGATCTCCCCCTCGTCGACGTGGAGGTCGAGCCCGTCGACGACCTTGAGGCCGCCGAAGCCCATCGACACGTGCTGCAGCTCGAGGACGTGGTCGGCCATCAGACGATCTCCACCCGCTTCTCACCGAGCAGTCCCTGCGGGCGCGCGATCATCATCGCGACGAGCACCGCGCCGATCACGATGTACCGCGTCGACTCGGGATGGGCGAGCAGGACGTTCTCCCAGACGAACGCCGCGAGGTAGAGGGTCGGGACGAGGAGCGCGATCCGCCACCAGCCGTGGATGAGCGTGAGCGCGAGGACGAGCGCGACGAGCCCCACGTAGCTCACCGGCGGCACCCACTCGGCGAGCTGGTCGGGCACGATCACCCAGTCCGCCGCCCACCGCGCGAGGCGGCCCCCGTCCTCGACGGGCCCGACGGTCCAGGAGTCGTCGATCCCGCCCGCGACGAGCCGCGCCACCACCCCGAAGAGGATCGTCCCGCCGAGCACGACCGCGAGCTTGAGCGTCGAGCTGCGGAACGCCGCGACGAGCGCGAGCACGATGACGACGTAGAAGAGGCCTCGCGCGTCGCTTGCGTCGCGCAGCGCCTCGAGCATGACGCTGACGAGCACGGCCCCGAGCACGACGCCGGCCTGGCTCCCCGCGCCGCCGAGGATGACCATCGTGTAGATCGTGATCAGCAGCGGGAACTCGAAGTTCTGCGGGAAGACGCTCCCGTTGAGGGCGGTCGTGAACGTCCCCGTGAGCGCCGCCACCGACGCGCCGAACGCGAACGCCATCAGCTTCAGCCGGTTGACCGGCATCCCCATCACCTCGGCCGCGAGCGGGTCCTCGCGGAGCGACCGCCACGCCCGGCCGGTGCGCGAGTCGTTCAGCAGGTGGAGCGCGACGTAGACGAGGACGAAGAAGACGAGCGCGACGTAGAGGTACGTGACGTTGAAGAGGCCCTCCGACGTCGCCCGGGGGAGCGTCCACCCGAAGAGCTCGAACTCGTCGACGTTGAGGATCCCGTTCGGCCCGTTCGTGATGCTCTCCCCGAAGACGTTCTCGCCGTTGTTCGTGAACGTCAGGAAGACCTGGAAGAAGAAGAGCGTCACGATCGCGAGGTAGTCCCCGGTCAGCCGTCTCGAGGGCAGGCCGACGAGCCAGCCCACGAGGCCGCCGATGAGGACGACGAGCGGGATCGTGACGATCGTCGGCAGGTGGAGCCCGTACTGCTCGGAGCTGAGGAGGGCGTACGCGTACGCGCCGATCCCGTAGAAGGCGACGTAGCCGAGGTCGAGCAGGCCGCCCCAGCCGACGACGATGTTGAGGCCGAGCGCGAGCAGGATGAAGACGACCGTGTCGAAGGCGACGCGGCGGATGTAGCCGCTGTCGGTCACCCCGGGGAGGAGGGCGATCACGGCGGTGAAGAGCGCGAGCCACGTCCACCACGGGACGGTCGCGAGCCGGTCCTCGATCGTCCCGAGCAGTCCCTCGCGCCGTGTGCGGCGCTCGCCGTGGCGCGCGACCCACTCGTCGCGCCCGACGGCGGGGCTCGTCGCGCCCTCCGCCGTCGACGCCTCGACGGCGCCCTCGAGGGGCCGGGTCAGCTCGTCGTCGAACCGGTCGCCCATCCCGTCACACCTTCCGGATGTCGGCCTTGCCGAAGAGGCCCTGGGGGCGGAACAGCATGAAGCAGATCAGGATCACGAAGACGAGGAGGTCGGACCACTTCGTCGAGATGTAGCCCTGGGTGTAGGCCTCGGCGAAGCCGAGGATCAGCCCGCCCGCCATCGCGCCGGGGATCGAGCCGATCCCGCCGATCACCGCGGCGGTGAAGCCCTTCAGGCCGGCGAGGAACCCGATCGAGGCGAACGTCGGCGCCCGGAGCGCGAAGAGGACCCCGGCGGCGCCGGCGAGCGCCGACCCGAGCACGAACGCGAAGACGATCACGCGGTCGATGTCGATGCCCATCATCGCGGCCGCCTCGCGGTCGTG
>DASTWH010000125.1:0-2449 GCA_035758735.1 Gaiellaceae bacterium | reverse complement strand
GCGTGAGATGCCGGACGGCGGTCTCCTGCTGGAAGGAGGCCATCATCGCGATCCGGGCTTCGAGCTCGAGAGCAGACTCGCGTGGGAGAGCATCGACGTGCATCGCCGCGACTTCGAGCATCTCGATCGATCGCTGGCTGTCGCCACTCGCCGCGAACGCGAATGATGCGGCGATCGCCGCCCGCGCGCGCTCCGCGGGAGTTGATACAGCGTCATACGCCTCCAGGAAATGCGTTCCGGCTTGATGGTTTCCGATCGACTCTTCGGCGCGTCCCAACTCCAACAGAACATCGGAGCGAGTGGACCCATCGGGCGGCTCCTCGTGTGCCCGGCGCAGATAGCGGACGGCGACGTCGGGTGCTCCGCGGTTGCGGGCTGCCTCGGCAGCGTCCCGGAGCACGTCGACAACCCAGGGGTCGGCGTCGGGCGCCGTCGCGAGCAGCTGAAGCGCGATGCGGTCCGCGTCGCCTCCGCGGGCGTGGAGCAAACGCGCTGCGCGCTGGTGCATGACTTCACGCTCGCGTGGGCCAATGTCCTCGTACACCGCGGTGCGAACGATCGGATGGGAGAAGCCCAGGTTCGGGCCTGTCGCGAGGACCTCATCCGCGATCATCGCGTCGGCCACCCCCGGTGCGGTCTCGAGATCGAGGTCGGCCAACGCGGCCACGTCCTGGATTCGGGCACCGTCGCCAAGGACCGCGAGGCTTCGCGCGAAGGCGATCGCTTCAGACGACCCACGTCCTCGGAAACGGATTGCCTGTGCGATAGAACGGGGACCGATGCGCCGAAGCGCTGCCGGCTGCGCGGCCCCCGTCGCCCTGACGTCGCGGAGGAGCTCGACGAGGTAGAAGGGATTCCCGCCAGTCATCGATGCGATGTCGTCGGTCGCCTGAAGGCCGGTTTGGCCGATCTCGTCACGGACCAGCACGGCCACGGCCTCACGGGACAGCGGCTGGGGCCGGACTAGCGTGGCATCGGGGTCGGCCAGGATCCGGGCGAGGCCGTCCTCGTCCGGCTCGTCGTGCAGCGGCCGAGTCGCCAAAACCACGAGCAGCGGCATTTCGGCGACCCGTGGCTGAATGAACGACAGGAACCGAACCGATGGCAGGTCGAGCCAGTGGGCATCGTCGATGGCGAGGACCAGCGGCTGCTGTTCAGCGAGCTCGCTCGTCAGCCAATACAGGCCGTGGAGCATGGCGTACGGATCGCTGGTCCCAAAACCGCCCGAGTCCGGGTCGATCAGTTGTCGGGTGACCGTCGCCGCGCCGCGAAACAGACGCTCGACTCGCCGCCGCCCAGGCCCGACCAGGATCGGCTGAAAGAGCTGACGAACGCTGCCGAACGGCAGATCGCGGTCCAGCTCGGTGGCGCGAGCGGAGAGAATCCGCAGGTTATCCGGTGCGGCGTCGAGGAACGCGCGCAGGAGCGCGGTCTTTCCGATGCCAGCAGGGCCTTCGATGACGAGGAATCGGCCGTGACCGTTCGCCACCTCGTGCAGCGTCGCCAGGCACGTGGCGAGATCCTGCTCTCGCTCAAGCATGGGCTCCCTCGGGGTGCCACCGCCGCCCCCGGATATGGCCCGCGCCTCCGATCGTATGGAAGACCAGCCTGATCAGCAATTGCGGATTCATTACGGGCGCATAACAACGCCGACGTAGGCGGGCCTGACCTCAGCCGTCAGTGGGGTCAGTTCTGGCCAGATATCAGCCCACGTATTCGAAGGCAGGACTTCGGCGTCCTCAGAGACGGAAACGAGCCGAATGCGCGGTCATTCAGCATCCCGGCTGATCATTGGCCATCAATTGGGGGCACGGCTCCGCCGTTGATTGCCCGGACTGATGATTGGCCGAAACCGGGCTGGCGGCCCCAGCGGCCCGCGGCAGGGCCCGAGCGACGACTAGCGAGGTCGGCGCGAAACCCGCTGGATCGAGGCCGACGACCCCCCCAGCCCGGCCTCCAACTCTCGCTCGCCGTCCTCGATGCTCGATGCTTCGAGCGTTCGCGCCAGCGCTTCCCCGAAATCCTCGGGTGGATCGTCCAGGTGCTCGACGATGAGCACTTCGTCTTCGAAGGTGTACTGCACTTCGATCCTCTGATCGTCCCCGGATTTCGCGGGTGGAGTCATAGGACCAGCGTCACGGCACCTTCCTCGCAGGCGACTTTCCTCGAGCACCGTGCGCATTACAACGGCTGTACCGAAATGGCACTGAAACCCGAACGCAATGCCACCGCGTATTCCGATGGAGTGACGGTCATAGGACCACCGGGACTATCGACTCTGTCGCATCGGGCGCTGGGGGGCAGCCCGCGAATCCGATGCCTCCGCCGACACACCGGGGAACATGGTTGCCGCTTCGGAGGTAGTTGTTCATGCCAGATCGCCCATCCCTCACTCGACGTCGCCCAGTCGGGCCGAGGCTGCTCGGCTGGCTCGCCGTCGTCTCGATGC